>CANHNQ010000059.1 GCA_947462095.1 Gemmatimonadota bacterium | reverse complement strand
GGCCGTGGCAGATGGCGCCCGAGAGGGCGGCCTGGAGTTCTGATCATGGCTAACGCAGCAGGAACCGGTGGCGCGCCTGGTGGCAGCGCCCGCAGTGGTGGTGGACCTGGCGGTCGTGGCCGTGGTGGCCCGGGCGGCGGTCGTGGTGGCCCGGGCGGCGGTGCCGGCCGTGGACGTGGCGGCCCCGGTGGTGGTGCGCCGGGCGGCCGTGGCCGTGGTCCCGGTGGCGAAGGTGGTCCGGGCGCGGGGCGTGATGGCCGTGGCCGCGATGGTGGCCGTGGTCCGTCGCAGGAACGCGAGCAGAGCGATCTGGTCGAAAACGTGATTGCGATTAACCGTGTCGCGAAGGTGGTGAAGGGTGGTCGTCGGTTCTCGTTCAACGCGCTGGTCGCGGTGGGCGACGGACAGGGCAAGGTCGGCTTTGCCACCGGTAAGGCGAACGAAGTGTCGGAAGCGGTCCGCAAGGCCGTGGAAGCCGCCCGTCGCAAGATGGTGCACATCCCGCTCACGGGCTCGACGATCCCGCACGAAGTGGTTGGGAAGCATGGCGCCGGAAAGGTGCTCATGAAGCCTGCGGCGCCCGGTGCCGGTGTGATTGCCGGTGGTGCGGTGCGCGCCGTGCTCGAGTGCGCCGGTATCCACGACATTCTTACGAAGTCGCTGGGTTCCACGAATCCGCACAACATGGTGCTGGCGGCGCTCGACGGCCTCACGCATTTGATCACGGTCGAACAGGCCGCCAAGGAACGTGGTGTGGACGTGTCGGCGATCGGGTACCGGTCGCGCGCCAAGTCTCGCACGGAAACGCATGATGCTCGCAAGGCGGCCGTGGTTGGCGCCTCGCCTAACGCCGCGGAGGTGGCATAATGCCCCGTACGTTTGTGTGGCATCCGTCGAAGGGTCCGGCGAAGACCCCGAAGCTCGAAGCGCCGGGAACCGGCAAGCTTCATATCAAGCAGGTGCGGAGCGCGATCGGCCATTCGTGGCGGATGCGTCGTACCCTTGAAGCGCTCGGCCTTCGTCATCATCAGGCCAGCGTCGTGCAGCAGGATTCCGCCTCGCTGCGCGGCCAGCTCAAGCAGGTTCGTCACCTCGTGTTGGTGACGGCGGTGGAGGAGTAACACATGGCTTCCAATTCAGGCGCCGAGGGCGTCGAGAAGATCGGCCTGCACAACCTGCAGCCGGCGCCGGGTTCGCATCGCGGCCGTCGTCGCGTAGGTCGCGGTCCGGGCTCCGGCCTGGGCAAGACGTCCGGCAAGGGTCACAAGGGCTCCATGGCGCGGTCTGGCCATGGCGGTCCCGGTGGCGGCAAGCCGCACTTCGAAGGCGGCCAGATGCCGATCACGCGTCGGATTCCGAAGCGTGGTTTCACGAATCCGTTCCGTGAAGAGGCGCAGGTCGTGCGCCTCGATTCGCTGACCGGCGTTGCCGGGGACGAAGTGACGGTGGAGACGCTGGTCGCTGCTGGGCTCATTCGTTCGGGTCACGGCCCGGCGAAGCTGCTCAACAACGGTGAAGTGTCTCGCGCGTTCACGGTGCGCGGCGTGAAGATGAGCGCTGGTGCCAAGGCGAAGATCGAAGCGGCCGGTGGCCGCATCGACGGCTGACGGAGACCATCCAGCGCATGGCGCAGCAACCCAATCCGGCGGCGCAAGCCGTCTCGAATATCTACCGGACGCCTGAGCTCTGGTCGAAGATCACCTTCACGTTCCTGTGCATGGTGATCTATCGAATCGGTGCGCACATCACGGCGCCCGGTATCGATGTCCAGGCGCTGACCGACTACTTCACCCGCCAGCAGGGCGGTGGCCTCCTTGGCCTCTACGACATGTTCGTGGGTGGTGGTCTTTCCCGCGCGACGGTCTTCGCGCTTGGCATCATGCCCTACATCTCGTCGAGTATCTTCGTCCAGATTGCCGGGGCCGTGCTGCCGAATGTCGACAAGATGCAGAAGGACGAGGAGGGCCGGAAGAAGTTGACGCAGTACACGCGCTACCTCACGGTCGTGCTGGCGCTGATTCAGGCTTACGGTTTTGCGCTGTTCACCGCGTCGCTGCCAGCGGCGGTGTCGCGGCCGGGCCCGTGGTTCACGGTGCAGATGATGCTGTTCCTCAGCACGGGTGCGATCTTCGTGATGTGGCTTGGTGAGCAGATCACGGAACGTGGCCTCGGCAACGGTGCGTCGCTGATCATCTTCTTCTCGATCGTTGAACGCATGTGGCCGTCCATCTTCCAGTCGTTCAACTTCGTGACGACGGGCGCCTTGCCGGTGCTCTCGCTCGTGGTGCTGGCGATTCTGATGGTCGGCGTAGTGGCCGGCGTGGTGGCGATCACGGTGGCGGCGCGTCGCGTCCTCATCCAGATCCCGCAGCGCACGATGGCACGCGGTCGTCAGCGCGAGGCCGCGCGGAACTTCATCCCGCTCCGTATCAACACGGCGGGCGTGATGCCGATCATCTTTGCGCAGTCGGTGATCGTGATCCCCGGGGCCATTGCCCAGTTCAGCGGCAATGCCAAGGCGCAGGAAATTGCGGAACTCTTCAATCCGCAGGGCCCGAATCCGTGGCTGTACTTCGTACTGTCCGCGATCCTGATTCTGCTGTTCACGTACTTCTACACGTCCATCATTTTCAATCCGGTGGATTTGGCGGAGAACCTGAAGAAGCAGGGTGGCTTCGTTCCGGGTATCAAGCCCGGTGCCAAGACCGCCGAATACATCGAGCAGGTGGTGGAGCGTATCACGCTCCCCGGCGCGATTTTCCTCACGGCCATCGCATTGATGCCGATCGTGATCGCGCGTTTGATCAACGTGCCGTTTGCCTTTGGCGGAACGTCGCTGCTGATCGTGGTCGGTGTGGCGCTGGATACGATGGCGCAGATGCAGCAGCACCTGCTGCTCCGCAAATATGACGGCTTCATGAAGAAGGGGCGCGTGCGCTTCCGCGGCCGTCAGGCGACTCAGGGCTTCTAAGGAAGATCATGATCATTGTCCTGCTTGGACCGCCGGGTGCGGGCAAGGGGACTCAAGGCGAGCGGCTTGCCGCTCGCCTTGACGTTCCTAAGATCGCCACCGGCGATGTACTTCGCGCCGCGGTTCGTGACGGCACTCCGCTCGGACTCGAAGCGAAGGCCGCCATGGATCGCGGCGATCTGGTCCCCGATGAGGTGATCATGGGGATCATGAAGGAAGCGCTCGCGTCGCCCAGTGCGGCGAAGGGCGCGATCCTGGATGGGGTCGTGCGCACGACGCCGCAGGCCGACGGTGTGGCGGCGATGCTGTCGGATCTCGGCCGACAGGTCGACGCGGTGCTGCTATTCGATATCGCCGAGGATGAATTGGTCCGGCGCCTCAGCGGCCGGACCACGTGTGATGCGTGCCAGCGTCCGTTCTTCGGACGCGAACCCGGCGAAGCGTGCGAGGTGGACGGCAAAGTCGGGACGCTCGTTCGCCGCAAGGATGACGAGCCGGACGCTGTGCGGAAGCGCCTCCAGGTGTATCGCGACCAGACGTCGCCGGTGATCAACTGGTACGAGGAGCATGGCCCCCGGGTCGTGCGCATCAACGCGATTGGTTCGCTCGAGGACGTCGAGGCCCGTGCGTTGCAGGTGCTCGGGTACTGATGGCGATCGGCGGATCCGCTCCTGCCACGTTGCTCAAGTCGCCGCGCGAGATCGACATCATGGCGCGAGGTGGCGCGCTGTTGTACGCCACGCTGCAGCACATGAAGTCCCACGTTCGCCCGGGCATCAGCACGGGCGAACTCGACACGCTCTGTGAAGCGTTCATCCGGTCGCACGCGGGTGCAGAGCCG
The DNA here is from genome assembly GCA_947462095.1 of Gemmatimonadota bacterium. Classification (GTDB taxonomy): domain Bacteria; phylum Gemmatimonadota; class Gemmatimonadetes; order Gemmatimonadales; family Gemmatimonadaceae; genus Gemmatimonas. Next base: position 16,545 of record CANHNQ010000059.1, on the reverse strand, counting down.
GCGTTCAAAGGGCTGTACGGATTCCCAGGAAGCGCGTGTATCTCGATCAATGAAGAGATCGTGCACGGCATCCCTTCCCGGAAGCGAGTGCTCCGCGACGGTGACATCGTCAAGCTTGATTTCGGCGTGAAGCTCGAGGGGATGTACACCGATTCCGCCATCACGGTGCCGGTCGGTGAGATTGACGAGCAGACGCAGCGACTGCTGGACGTCACCAAGCGTTCGCTCGATGCCGGGATCGCGGCGGCCACCGCCGACAACCATGTGGGTGACATCGGTGCCGCGGTGCAGGCGGTCGTTGAAGCGGCCGGATTCTCGGTCGTCCGCGAACTCGTGGGGCACGGCGTCGGGTTTTCGCCGCACGAGGAGCTGCAGATCCCGAACTACGGCAAGCCCAAGCGTGGGAAGAAGCTCAGCGTGGGGCTCACGATCGCCATCGAACCGATGGTGAACGTGGGGACCGCCAAGACCAAGACGCTCAGCGACAAGTGGACGGTGGTGACTGCCGACGCGAAGCGTTCAGCGCACTTCGAGCATACGGTCGCGATCACCGAACACGGCCCCCGTATTCTCACGCAGCCGCTCGGCTGATCAGCGCTTTTTCACCAGCGTCACGGTGAGCGCTTGCTCGGCCCCGCACGCGATGCTGGCCGAGCGCTGCTCGGCGCGGTAGCCGGGGAGTGAGATCGAGAGCCGGTAGGTCCCGGGACGGAGTTCGAACGTGGTGCCCAGTGCGGCATTCACGCGCACAGTGGAGCGCTCGGTTTCGCTTTCAAGGCGAACGAGCGCTTCTGTCGTTTCGGGCATGGGGGGCTGTCCCGTGAGCACGAGCGTGAGCTTCCCCACGCCATTCGCGGTGCTGCATGGCGAGGACGTCACTGCGGGCGCTGCCGTGCCCGAGGGCGCGCCAAACGTCGCGTGACGGCACGCGGAGAGGATCAGTCCCGCGCCGGCCAGCGGCAGGCACGTCCACCGCTTCACGCGGGCACCATGGCGCGCTCGGCGGCTGCTTCGGCGACACGGGTATGCCGTTCCGCGGCCTGGAGGCAGGCACGCGCCTCGGCGGTGAGTCGCGCCCCGATCGGTGCGCCCTGTTCATCCAGCGCCGCGACGTTGATGCGCACGTTGAGGACCGCCCCTTTGCAGGCGGCTTCGGCCATCAGGGCGGCAACGCAGGCGTCGGTCACGGCATTCGAGTTGCCCCGCTCTGCGAGCGTGGCCGCGATGGCGGCAACCTGGACAGCGAGCTGTGCGGTTTCGAGCGGAACGCGGGACGCGAAGACCAAGGCTTCGCGAATGGCATCGGCGCGCGCGACCGCGTGCTCCGGATCCTTCGGCATCGTGTAGGCGGTACGCACGCGTTCGTAGGAGTCGGCGTCGCGCTGCACCAGCTCCGCGAGTTGGCGGCGCAGCGCGTGGGCATCGATGGTGATCTGCTTCATCTGCTCCTCCACGGCGGCGTACTTCTTTTTGCCGATCGTGAGTCCCGCAACCATCTGCGCGAGTGCCGCGCCAAGCGCGCCCACGTGCGCGGCGATACTGCCGCCACCAGGCGTGGGTGATGCGTCGGCCACACGTGCCATGAAGTGGTCCACCGCCTCTCCGCCGGCGATGACGTCGCGGACTTTGGTTTCCAGCAGCATCGCCTTGGAGAACCCGCGCAGCTGCACGTGCCGGGCGCCGGCTTCGAGGAGTACACGCTCCGGTACGAGACCGACGATTTCGCTCCATGTGGGTGCGACGCCGTGTGCGGCGGCTTCAGACCGTACGAGCTCGAAGACGCGATGCAGCGGCGTCTTCTCGGTGTCGACGAGATTCATCGAGACCTGCGCCTGCCCATCGACCTCCATGCCGAGGCCCTTCACATATCGCAGTCCGCCGGACGAGCCGCGGATGGCCTTTGCGACCTCCTTCGCGACGGGAAGGTTTCTTGCGTCGCCGAGATAGACGTTGTACGCGACGAGGAAGGGTCGGGCGCCAATGGCCGTGGCGCCGGCGGTGGGATGCAGCTCGGTTGCACCAAAGTCGGGCTGCCGCGCGGGATTGGTGCGGATTTCGTCGCGCAGCCCCTCGAATTCGCCACGACGGACGTCGGCGAGATTCTCGCGTGCCGGCGTGGTGGCCGCCCGCTCATACAAGTACACGGGAATTCCCAACTCGGCCGACGCGCGCGCGCCCAGCTCGCGAGCGAGCGCGACGCAGTGCTCCATCGTCGCGCCTTCGAGCGGAATGAACGGCACGACGTCGGTGGCACCGATGCGTGGATGCTCACCCTGATGTGTGGTGAGGTCGATGCGTTCCTGCGCGACCTTCATGGCGGCGAAGGCCGCGGGGACAGCGGACTCGAGCGAGGCCACGAAGGTGATCACCGTGCGATTGTGCGACGGATCGCTGGACACATCGAGCACGTGAGCGCCAGGGGTGCCGGCGATGGCATCGCGAATCGCGGCGATTACCGTGAGGTCGCGACCTTCAGAGAAATTCGGGACGCATTCGACGAGAGACACGGTCAGGTAGGGTGAGGGGCAGGAACGTCACCTTCATAGAGCATGCCGAGCAGCCAGTCATGAAGAATACCGTTGCTCGCGACGATCGGCCCGCTGGTTAGGCGCGCGTCGCGGCCCTCGAGGTCAGTGACCCGTCCGCCCGCTTCGCGGACGAGCAGTACGCCGGCCGCCAGATCCCAAGGGTTGAGGAAGAGCTCCCAGAATCCGTCGAAGCGTCCGCGAGCCACATCGGCGAGGTCGAGGGCCGCCGAGCCGGCCCGACGCACGCCGGAGATGATCGGCATGAGGCGCCGGAGCTGGCGAAGATAGAGGTCGGCCTGGGAGACATCCTTGAACGGGATGCCGGTGCCAATGAGGGCGCGGGCGGGGGTCTCGGTGGTGGACACCCGGAGTCTGGTTTCGTCGACGAAGGCGCCGTCTCCGGCGGTGGCATGCAGGACGCCGCCGCGCGCCACATCGTGCACGACACCCGCCTGCGGCACGCCATCGAGCGCGATGCAAATCGAGACGCCGTAGTTGGGGAAGCCGTGCAGGAAGTTCGTCGTGCCGTCGAGCGGATCGACGATCGCGACGAGTCCCTCATCGGGGCGGGCGTTGGCGCTCAGCTCTTCACCGACGATGCGGATTCCGGGAATGCGTGCCGTGAGCATGTCCCGGATCCGTTCCTCGGCCCCGATATCGACCCGGCTGACGAAGTCCGTTGTGCTCTTCTCCTCCCACGCCAGTGTGTGGTGCGACTGCGCCTCGTGCGTGATGAACCGTGCGGCCGTGTCGGCGGCGGCGCGGGCGGCGTCGCGCCAGTCGTGACGTTTCGGGTGCGGGGACGAGGGCATGCGGTGCGATGTGCGTTGCTGGAGAAAATCACGGGGGGTACGTTTGAAGGATGGCACGCATCTTCAGCGGCATCCAGCCTTCGGGCGAACTCCACATCGGCAACTATCTCGGCGCCGTCAAGAATTGGGTCCAGCTTCAGGACACCCATCCCGGCGCCTTGTTCTGTGTCGTCGACTATCACGCGATCACCGGGAGCTATGATCCGGCGGTCCTCCGCGCGCGGCGCTGGGGGATGGCGAAATCCCTGCTGGCGGCCGGCATCGATCCCACGAAGGCTGCGCTGTTCGTGCAGAGCGATGTGCCGGCGCACACCGAGCTCTCGTGGATTTTCACGACGCTGACGCCACTGGGGGATCTTGAGCGGCAGACGCAGTTCAAGGACAAGTCGTCGAAAATGGAGAGCATTCCGGCCGGCTTGCTGATGTATCCCGTATTGCAGAGCGCGGACATCCTGCTGTATCGCGCGGATTCGGTGCCGGTGGGCGAGGATCAGATCCAGCATCTCGAGCTGGCGCGCGATACGGCGCGCAAGTGGAATGCGAAGTTCGGCCAGGAGTACTTTCCCGAGCCGAAGCCGCTGCTCACGCCCACGCGCCGCATCATGGGGCTCGATGGGCAGTCGAAGATGTCGAAGTCGCTCGGCAATACGATCGGGCTGATGGAGACCGACGACGAGATCTGGGCGAAGCTGCGTCCCGCGATGACCGATCCGCAGCGGGTCCGCAAGACGGATGCGGGGCGTCCTGAGGTGTGCAACATCTTCCAGTTGCACAAGGCGTTCAGCCGCGCGGAGACGGTGGCGCATGCTGACGCGCAGTGCCGGACCGCCGGCTGGGGGTGCATGGACTGCAAGAAGGTGCTGCAGGAGAGCATGGTGCAGGAGCTGACGCCGATCCGTCGTCGGGCGGAGGCGCTGGACGCCGAGCCGCAGCGTGTGCTGGATGCGCTGGCGAGCGGGGCGAATACGGCGCGCGCGATCGCGAGCGAGACGATGCGGGAGGTGCGCGGCTACATGGGGCTCGATGCGGTGACCATCCCGACCGACACGTTGGCGTGACGGAGGTGCCGGGGCGGCGTCGGCTCGTCGTGGATTTGCAGAGCACATCGCCGCACATGCGGGTGCCGCTGTGGGCCGCCGAACGGGTCACGGCGGCGGCGCCGGATGGGTGGGAGGTGGTCCACATTGCGTCGCCGTCGACGTCGATCGGCAGCGGCAGCAATATGGCGAGCGACGAGACGCTGGCCGCGATCGCGCAGGCGGAGGGGTACTTCGGGTACGGCGTGCCGGCGGGGTTGCTGCAGGCTGCCCCCCAGCTGCGATGGGTACATAGCGCCGCGGCGGGTGTTGGGGCGTCCGTCACTCCCGCGCTGCGCGCGAGTGGCGTGGTCTTCACGAACAGCGCCGGGGTGTACGGCGAGCCGATGGCCGATACCGTGTTGGCCGGGGTGCTGCATTTCGTGCGTGGGCTCGACTTTGCGGTCCGGCAGCAGGCGGCGTCGACATGGAATCAATTGCCGTTCATTCACCGCGGCGTCGATGCGCGGTCAGAGGTGCGCGAATTGGCGGACCTTCGTGTCCTGATCGTCGGAACGGGAGGGATCGGCACGGCGGTTGCCCGTCGGTTCTCGGCGCTGGGGTGCCACTGCGCGGGCATCCGGCGTCGGCCGGAGCTCGGCGCGCCCGAGGGCGTTGCGCGTGTGGTCGGGGTCGATGGCCTCGACGCGGAGCTTCCGGGCGCCGATGTCGTGGTGCTGGCGGCACCCCTGACCGGTGACAGCTCGGCGCTGCTGGATGCCAGCCGTCTGGCGTTGCTCCCGGCTGGGGCAATCGTCGTGAACGTAGCGCGGGGCGCGCTGGTTTCCGACGAGGCGTTGCTGGATTCGTTGAACCGGAATCATCTGCGTGGCGCCGTGCTGGATGTGTTCCATACGGAGCCGCTGCCACTCGATCATCCGTACTGGCGGCATCCGAAGGTGCTGGTGACCCCGCATGTCTCGGGCGTCTCGCCGCAGCAGTGGCGGCGTGGGCTCGAGCTGTTCGAAGACAACTGGCGGCGTTGGCAGGCAGGCAGTCCGCTGCGCAACGTCGTGGACCTCGATGCGGGCTATTGATCGGGGTTGCTCCTCTCCCGACGCTCTCCCTCTCCGACATCGTGGCAATCGAGCGAATCATCAAGGCGGCCGTTGAACGGGGCGCCTCCGACGTGCACATCAAGGCTGGCGACGTCGTGCGAGCGCGTATCGACGGCCGCCTGGTGGTATTGACGAAGCAGGCGCTGACGGCCGATCAGACTCGTGCGATCGCGTTGCACTTGATGATGTCGGATACCGAGCGCGCCACGATCGATACGCTGAAGGATCACGACTGCTCGTGGCATGCGCCGGGCGTCGGACGGTTCCGCGTGAACATCATGCGTCAGCGCGCGACGCACTCCATCGTGATGCGCGTGATTCCCGAGAATGTCCCGACGTTCCAGTCACTCCGTCTGCCGGCGGTGCTCGATCGTATCGCGCACACCGAGCGGGGGATGGTGCTGGTGACCGGGGTGACCGGCTCCGGCAAGTCGAGCACGATGGCCGCGCTGGTGAACGCCATCAACGCGTCGGACGAGAAGCACATTCTGACGCTCGAAAACCCGATCGAGTTCATTCACGCCGATCTCAAGAGTTCGGTGACGCAGCGTGAAGTGGGTATCGACACCGACAGCTTCCGGATGGGGCTGCGGGCGGCGCTTCGTCAGGATCCTGATGTGATCCTGATCGGCGAGATGCGTGATCCGGAAACGATCGACACGGCGATGAAGGCGGCGGAGACGGGTCACTTGCTGATCTCGACGCTGCACACCCCCGATGCCCAGAGCACGATCATGCGGATCGTGGCGATGTTCCCGCCGGATGAGCAGGGCGTGGTGCGGATGCGTCTCGCCGAATCGTTGCATGCCGTGGTGTCGCAGCGACTGCTGCCTCGGGCGAACGGGCAGGGACGCGTGGTGGCGTGCGAGGTCATGATCGTGACGTCGACGATCCGGGATCTGATCGCCGCGGGCAACGTCGTCGAGATTCGCGACTACATCGCGGACGGCGGCCAGTACGGCATGCGGACCTTCGATCAGCATCTGACCGAACTGGTGAACAGCAAGGAGATCACGTTCGAGGTGGCCGCGGCCGCGGCGACGAACCCGGCGGACTTCGAACTCAGTTTCCGTATGGGGAAGAACCGTCCGACGTCTCCGTCCAGTCTCCGCGGGATCGTGTCGCGTCCGACGGGGAGTACGAATTCGATCACCCTCGGGGCGGGCGCATCGGCGACGCCGAGCGGCATGGGCGCCAATCCGCTGGGTACCGGACCGATGATGCCCCCCATCGGGACGAGTCCGATCGGACAGCCCGCGGTGTCGAGCCCAAACCCGCTCGGGAACGACCCGGTGTTCGGGAGCGGGTTCGAGAGTCTGTTCGGCAGCTGAGCGGGCGGACGGGCTGGAACGGGGGTGTTGGTGACGGATTAGATTTTCCGGATGCCGAACACTCCCCTTGGTGGGCTCATGGTGCCCGCCGCCTCCTGCTTTTCCGCGACGGGCGAACTTGACCGCGCCGCGTTCCAGTCCAACATCGATACGTACGTCGGCCATGGCGTCGACGGCGTGCTCGTCGCCGGCTCGAGCGGCGAATCCGCGCTGCTGGATGACACGGATCGTCGCAGCCTGCTGACGTGGGCGCGCGAGCGTTTGTCCGACGACAAATGGCTGCTGGCCGGTGTCGGCAGCGAGAGCACGCGGCAGACGATTTCGCGCGCGCACGATGCGAAGGCCGCCGGGGCGACGGCTGCCCTGGTGATCTCGCCGCACTACTTCCTGAAGCGGATGACGGAGCAGGCGTTGTTGGCGCACTTCCGCGCGGTTGCCGATGCGAGTCCGCTGCCGGTGCTCTTGTACAACATGCCGGCATACGCGCATCTGGTGCTGAGCCCCGCGTTCGTGCACGAGATGGCGCAGCACGAGAACGTGATCGGGATGAAGGACAGCGCGGGCAACATTCCGGTGCTGACGCAGTATCTCGAGTCGCAGGGGCCGAACTTCCGCGTGCTGACCGGGAGTGGGGCGACGGTCGTGCCGGCGCTGGCGGCGGGCGCGTCGGGTGCCATTCTGGCGATCGCGCTGTACGCCGGTCCGCTGGTGCGCGCGATGGTCGACGCGTTCCGCGCCGGTGACGTGGATGGGGCGACGGCGCTGCAGGCGCGCCTGGCCCCGCTGGCGACGGATATTGCGGGCGCGATGGGGCCCGCCGGAATCAAGGCGGCGCTGGATCTGGTGGGCCTGCACGGCGGTGCGCCGCGCAGCCCGCTGCTGGCGGCGAACGCCGACGAAGTGGCGATCGTGCGCGCTCGGCTCGAAACAGCGGGGTTGTTGGCGCCGTAAGTCGGGCATGCTCTCCCTTGCGCTGCTTGGCGCCGCCCTCGTGGGCGGCTTGCTGCTGATCCCGCTCGGTTTGCCGGGCTTGTGGCTGATGCTGGGCGCCGCAGTGCTTCACTGGGTGCTGGTGCCGCTGGGGGGAGTTGGGCTGTGGACCGTGGCCGGCGCGGGTGCGCTGGTGGTCGTGGCCGAAGTGCTCGAGTTCACGATTTCGGCGCGCTACACCCGGAAGTACGGCGGATCGCGCCGGGCGTCGTGGGGAGCCGTACTGGGCGGCCTGGCGGGGGCGATGGTGGGTATTCCGGTGCCGCTCGTGGGTTCGCTGATCGGCGCGTTCGCTGGCGCGTTCCTGGGGGCGCTGGTGGCCGAGCTCACCGTGGCGCGCGATGCACGCGGCGCGCCGGTACGGGTGGCCACGGGCGCGTTCGCGGGACGCGTGGTCGCTGCCGCGGCGAAAGTGGGAATCGGCGTGGTTGTCGCCATGTTGGTCATGGCGGCCGCCGTGGTGGGAAACTAGATTCCCTCAACGCCTCGCGGGTTGTCCGCGGGGCGTTTTTTGTGTGCGGCCTCGAGCCGCCGGAGCCAGGAACTCGCATGTTCGATTCGACGACACGTACGGTGGTGGTCGTGGGTGCCCAGTGGGGCGACGAGGGGAAGGGCAAGCTGGTGGACGTCCTCGCCGAGAAAGCCGATTGGGTGGTGCGCTACCAGGGTGGGGCCAACGCCGGCCACACCGTGCACATCGGCGACAAGTCGTTCGTGTTGCACCAGATCCCCAGCGGCATTCTGCATCCGGGGGTCCGCTGTGCCATCGGCAACGGCGTGGTCATGGATCCGGAGACGCTCTTCACGGAAGTCGACGAGTTGATCGCCGACGGCGTGGACGTGGAAGGGCGCCTGTACGTCAGCGAGCGCGCGCATCTCGTGATGCCGTACCACAAGCTCGTGGACAAGGCGAGCGCGGCCAGCAAGGCGATCGGCACCACCGGTCGCGGCATCGGTCCGGCCTACGAGGACAAGGTGGCGCGCCGCGGGGTTCGGGTGCTCGACCTGCGCAATCCGGGGCGTCTACGCGAGCTCGTGACCGCCGGCGTCGAGCGTGCCAACGCCCAGCTGGAGCGCTCGGGCTCCGAGATGCGGGCGTCGGTGGACGAGACGATCGCCGCCCTCGACGCGCTGTCACCGCGCCTACTCGCGCTGGCCGAGGACGTGGGGCTGTGTGTGCATCGTGCCATCAAGAGCGGTGCGGCGGTGTTGCTGGAAGGGGCGCAGGGCTCGATGCTCGACATCGATCACGGCACGTATCCGTTCGTGACGTCGAGCAACACCACGGTGGGTGGCGCAGCCACGGGCGTCGGCATTTCGCCGATGTCGTTGCAGTGCGCGCTCGGGGTGGTGAAGGCGTATACGACGCGCGTGGGTCACGGTCCGCTGCCGACGGAGTTCGCCGAACCACTGCAGACGCAGGTGCGGACGCTCGGCCACGAGTTCGGCGCGACGACCGGGCGCGCCCGCCGTTGCGGCTGGTTTGACGGCGTGGTGGTGCGGTACGCGGCGCGTGTCAACGGATTGACGGCGCTGGCGATCACCAAGCTCGACGTGCTGGACACGCTCGACGAGCTGCTGGTGTGCACGGGGTACCGCATCAACGGTGAGGTGCACACGGAATTCCCGGCCGATCTGCAGCTGCTGGAGCACGCCGAGCCGGTGTACGAGACGATGCCGGGATGGAAGCAGTCGACGCAGGACGCGCGGACGCTGGAAGAGCTGCCGGCGGCCGCGCGCGCTTATCTGGATCGCCTCGAAGCGCTGTGTGAAACGCCGATTGCGTACGTGAGCGTGGGGACCCGTCGCGACCAGATTATTGGAGTTCACGCGGTCGTCGCATGAGCAGTTCCGTGACGGCGGCCGTGGATGTGGCGATCGTCGGGGCGGGGCCGTGTGGTCTCGCGGCGGCGATTGCGGCGATTCGTGGTGGTCTGTCGGTGGCGGTATTTGATCGTGGATGCCTCGTGAACGGCATCGCGAGCTATCCGACGTACATGACGTTTTTCAGCACCGCCGAGCGGATTGCGATCGGCGGTGTGCCGTTCCTGGTGGCCGCGGACAAGCCGACGCGGCGCGATGCGCTGGCGTACTACCGTGGCGTGGCGTCGATGTACGACGTGCCGGTGCGGCAGTACGAGACGGTGGAGTCGATGCGCCCCGTGCGCGTCGATCCGCCGGTGGGCGCGGCCGCGTCAGGGCGTCCGACGCAGTGGGTGCTCCGCAGCGCGAAGCGCAGCGGCGAGGTGCTGGAGACCGCGGCGCATGCGGTCGTGATCGCCACGGGGTACTTCGGCCGTCCGAACCTGCTGCAGGTGCCGGGGGAATCGTTGCCGCACGTTCGCCACGGCTACGTGGAAGGCCATTCAGCCTGGCGCGAGCCTGTCGTGATCGTCGGCGGCGGCAACTCGGCGGTGGATGCGGCGCTCGACATGTACCGAGCCGGTGCGCACGTGACGCTGGTGCATGTGGGTGCCACGCTCGACAACGGCGTGAAGCCGTGGGTGCGTCCGGAGATCGAGGCGCGGATTCATGAGGGCAGCATTCAGGCGCATTACGAAAGCCGCGTGGTGGCGATCGAGCCCGATGCGGTGGTTGTCGCGGGTCCCGACGGCGAGCTTCGCGTGCCGGCCACGCAGGTATACACCATGACGGGATACCTGCCGGAAACCGGACTGCTCGAGGCCGTGGGTGTGCCCATCGAGCCCATCACTGGCATCCCGGCGCACAACCCGCTTACGATGGCCACACCGGTCACGGGTGTCTACCTTGCGGGAGTGATCGCCTCCGGGCTTTCGGCAAACCGTATCTTCATCGAAAACGGCCGCGATCACGGTGACGCGATCGTGCGACATATCCTTTCCTGACTTCAACTCTTCGGTTCCGATGGCTTCCCAACCCGACGTGATGGACAAGCTGGTGTCGCTGTGCAAGCGCCGCGGCTTCATCTTCCAGTCCTCCGAGATCTACGGTGGCACGGGCTCGGTGTGGGACTACGGCCCGCTTGGCGTCGAACTCAAGAAGAACATCAAGGATCGGTGGTGGAACGCGATGGTGCGTTCGCGCGACGACATCGAAGGGCTCGATGCGGCGATCCTGATGCACCCGCGCACCTGGGAAGCGAGCGGCCACGTGGCCGGCTTCGTGGACCCGCTGGTGGATTGCAAGACGTGCAAGGGGCGTTTCCGCGCCGACAAACTGGAAGACGCGCGCTGCCCGCAGAAGCCGAGCAAGCAGCCCGGCCAGCATGATGCCTGCCAGCTCACGGAGGCGCGCAGTTTCAACCTGATGTTCAAGACGTACATGGGCGCGCTCGAGGAAAGCGCGAGCGTGGTGTATCTGCGACCGGAAACGGCGCAGGGTATCTTCGTGAATTTCCTGAATGTGCAGCAGAGCATGCGCCAGAAGGTGCCGTTCGGTATCGCGCAGATCGGCAAGGCGTTCCGGAACGAGATCACGCCGGGCAACTTCATTTTCCGCACCCGTGAGTTCGAGCAGATGGAGATGCAGTTCTTCGTCGAGCCGGGTACGGACATGGAATGGTTCGAGCAGTGGAAGCAGCTTCGCATGGAGTGGCACCTCGCGCTTGGTCTGTCGCCGGAGCGCCTCCAGTTCCATCAGCACGGCGCCGGCGAGCTCGCGCACTACGCACGTGCGGCGTTCGACGTGACGTTCGACTTCGGCGGCACGCTCGGCTTCCAGGAAATCGAAGGGGTGCACAATCGCGGCGATTTCGATCTCACGCAGCACCAGCAGTTCTCGAGTAAGAAGCTCGAGTACTACGATCAGCTGAACAACAAGCGCTACGTGCCGTACGTGATCGAAACGTCGGTGGGTGCGGACCGCGTGACGCTGGCGGCGCTGGTGAATGCGTACCGCGAAGAGTCGGTGGAAGGCGAGGACGAAGGGCGCGTGGTGCTCGGGCTGCATCCGGCCATCGCGCCGATCAAGGCGGCGATCTTCCCGCTCACGAAGAAGGACGGCCAGCCGGAGATGGCGAAGCACATCATGAACGACCTCCGCATGGCGTTCCCGATGGACTACGACGAGTCGGGCTCGATCGGCAAGCGGTACCGCCGACAGGACGAAGTCGGCACGCCGTTCTGCATCACGGTCGACGGGCAGAGCACGGCGGACCAGACGGTCACGGTGCGTGATCGCGACACGCTGGCGCAGGACCGCGTGGACGTGAGCCAGCTCAAGGGCTACCTGGCGGCGAAGCTGGTGGGGTAGCTGGAGCGGCTGGCGGTGTGCGTGCGGCTCGATCGTAGGAACTGATCACACAGAGACAAGGAGAAAAGGAGACAAGGAGTTCTCTTTTTCTCCTTGTCTCTTTTCCTCTGTGTGATCAGTTCAGCGATGCACGTTGATTCGCTGATCACCATCGAGGTAGCCGTTCATGACGCGCTGGACGCCGTCGATCAGGCGGTCGCCACCGAAGTTGATGAGCAGGCCGACCGGGAGGTTAAGTAGCCGGAGATAGGTCAGTAATTGTCGTTGGTGAATGGGCGCCGGGCGTTCGGTGCATTTGAGCTCGACGGGTACGCGGCCTTCTATGAGCAGGTCGAGCCGGAACCCGAATTCGATTCGAGTCCCTTTATAGTCGAACGGGATGACCAGTTGGCGCTGCACGAGTTGACCTCTGCGCGCGAGCTCCGCGGCAAGGAGCTCCTCGTAGGCCGATTCGAAGAGGCCGGGGCCGAGGTCGGCGTGGATATGGATCGACGCGTCGATGATGTCGGCGGTGATCTGGTTGAGCGGGGGCATGCCGGAGCATGCGGCGCGACCGTCAGCGGGCGGTCAGCGAGTTGCCATCCTGTGGCGCAGCCTGCATCGTAAAGCTGCCGTCCCCGTGGGGACGGTCCCGTGGTGCACCGCCTCCTCATTCCCGACCATGCTGCCACTTCGACCCTTTCTGTTCCTCACCGCGCTGTCCGTTCCAGCGGCGCTGGTACAACCGCCGGCCAAACGTGCCACCGCGACCGTCCAGACGGCGGCACCGGCGCCGGTTACCCTCGACTCCACGCTGCTCAAATCGTTTCAGTGGCGAAATATCGGCCCCGATCGCGGCGGCCGGTCGATTGCCGCCAGCGGCGTGGTGGGCCGAAAGAACGAGGCGTATTTCGGCGCCGTTGGTGGTGGGCTGTGGAAGACCACGGACGGCGGCGAGAACTGGGCGCCCGTGACTGACGGCCAGATCACGAGCGCCTCTGTTGGCGCGGTCGCGGTGAGCGAGAGCAATCCGGATGTCGTGTACATCGGCATGGGCGAGTCCGCGATTCGCGGCAACATCATGCCCGGCGACGGCATCTACAAGAGCACGGACGCGGGCAAGACGTGGGCGCACATGGGCTTCAAGACGGTGGATGCCATCTCGAAGATCCGCATCCATCCCACGAACCCTGATGTCGTGTTCGCGGCCGTTTTCGGCAAGTACAGCGTGCCGAGTGCCGAGCGTGGCGTGTTCAAGAGCACTGACGGCGGCAAGTCATGGCGGAAGGTGCTGTTCCGCGACGATAAGTCCGGCGCGATCGATATCGCCCTCGACCGCAACAACCCGAGCGTGATGTACGCGGCCATGTGGGAAGCATACCGGAAAGAATATCAGATGTCGTCCGGCGGCCCGGGTTCCGGGCTGTTCAAGAGCACCGACGGTGGCGAAACGTGGACCGAAATCACGCGCAACAAGGGACTGCCATCCGGCCTGGTTGGGCGTATCGGTGTCGCGCTCACCGCGGCGAACTCCAACCGCGTGTACGCGCTGATTGAGAACGACAACGGCGGTTTGTTCAAGAGCGACGATGCGGGTGCCACGTGGACGTTGGTGAACAGCGACCGCAACATCCGGCAGCGTGCGTTCTACTACACGCACCTCTTCGCCGATCATCAGAACGCCGACGTCGTGTACGCGCAGAATACCTCCCTGTTCCGGTCGGCGGATGCGGGCAAGACGCTGACGAGCATCGGTAACGGCACGCACGGCGACCACCACGATCTGTGGATTGATCCGGCCGACCCGACGCACCTCGTGGATGCCAACGACGGTGGTGGCGCGGTGACGACGAACACCGGTGGCAAGTGGACGGAGCAGGACTTTCCGACCGCGCAGTGGTACCACGTCATCACCACGAAGCATCTTCCGTATCACGCGTGCGGATCGCAGCAGGACAACAGTACGTTGTGCACGCCGTCGCAGTGGAACTTCGGACGGCCGAACGGCGCGCAGCAGGCGGCGGGCGGTATGGCGGTGTCGTATCAGGTCGGTGGCGGTGAGCCCGGCTACATCGCGGCCGATCCCCTCGATCCGGACGTCTTCTACTCCGGCACGAACAACGGCGGCTACGTCGACAAGTTCAACAAGAAGACGGGGCTGTCGCGCGAAGTGAATCCGTACCCTTGGTTCTATTCCGGCGAACCGTCGAAGGATATCAAGGAACGGTGGCAGTGGACGTTCCCCATCCTGTACTCCCCGCTCAACCCGAAAATGCTGTTCGTCTCGTCGCAGCGTTTGTGGCGCACGCTCGACGGCGGCCGGACCTGGAAGGTGCTGAGCGGTGACCTGACCCGCCATGCGCCGGAAACGCAGGAGAAGTCGGGCGGCCCGATCACGGGCGACATGAACGGCCCGGAAGTGTATGGCGTAATTTTTTCCGTAGGGCCGAGCAAGAAGGATGTGAACGTGATCTGGACCGGTTCTGATGACGGTCTCGTGCACGTGACGCGCAACGGCGGCCTCACGTGGACCAATGTGACCCCGAAGGACATGCCGGACTTTGGCCGTGTGTCGCAGATTGACGCCTCGGCCTTCGATGCGGGCACGATGTACATGTCGGTGCGGCGTCCGCTGTTGAACGATCGTGCGCCGTACATTTTCCGTACGACCGACTTCGGCAAGACGTGGACGAAGATCGTGAACGGGCTCGGCGCGGAAGACTACGTGCACGCGGTGCGTGAGGACCCGGCCCGCAAGGGGCTGCTCTATGCGGCCACGCAGCACGGCGTGTACATCACGTACGACGACGGCGCGAACTGGCAGAGCCTCAAGCTCAACATGCCGGACACGCCGGTCGCCGACCTGATCGTGGAAGCGAACGATCTGGTGATCGCGACGCACGGCCGTGGCTTCTGGGTACTCGACAACGTGGCGCCGCTCCGTCAGGCCACGCCGGCGGTGTTGGCGGCGGATGCGCACCTGTTCGCACCGCCGGTCGGTATCCGCTCGAGCGCGGGCGTGCCGATGAGCTGGACCTTCAAGACGGCACCGAAGCGCGCGACACTGTCGATCCTCGACTCAACGGGTGCCGTGCTGCGGGAGCTCACGGGGGACACCGCGACCGCGGCGGCCGGTGCCGGTGCGGGCCGTCGTCGTGGCACGTCGTCTTCGTTCCCGCTGACGGCGGGTCTGTCGCGCTTCACCTACGACATGCGCGCCACCGGTATCGAAAGCTTCCCGGGGATGATTCTGTGGGGCGCGGGTACCGCCGGGCCGGCGCTGCCGCCGGGGCGTTATACGGTGCGCCTGACCGCCGATGGCAAGACGCTCACGGCGCCGATGACCATCAAGCGCAGCCCGCTGTTGCCGGAGGTCACGGAAGCCGACCTGCGTGCGCAGTACGCATTCGGCAAGCAGGTGCGCGACAGGACGAACGAAGCGCAGAAGGCGGTGATCGAGATCCGCCGCGTGAAGGAGCAGTTGGCCGACCGCCTGAAGCGCAGTCAGGATGCCGCCCTGGCGGAGAAGGGCGGGACGCTCAAGACCAACGCGTCGGCGGTGGAAGAGCAGGTGTATCAGGTGAAGAACCAGAGCGGTCAGGACCCGCTCAACTTCCCCATCCGCGTGAACAACCGCCTCGCGAATCTGCTGTCGATGTCGGAGCGCGGTGACGGTCCGCCGGGCACGTACATGCCGGAGATCCTGAGCATTCTCACGAAGGAACTCGGCGGCTACACCACCAAGCTGGAGACGGTGTGGAAGGTCGATCTCTCGGCGGTGAACGCCGAGTTGAAGCGGCTCAACTTGCCGGCCCTCGATCCGAAGTGCCTCGTGGTCGCGGGGTGCACCGCGACGCCGTAAGTCCACCGTGAAAGACGAGGGCCCCGTCCTGCGATACGTTGCCGGACGGGGCCCTTTGTCGTTGGATCCGGCGATTCCGTTCCGACGATTACCGCTCGATGCGCATGCCGACCATGCCCCACGGCTTGTAGAACTCGTAGCTCGGATCGTCGCCGCCACCGCCGCGGTTGAGACGATCGCCGACGGTCGCGCGGAGCGGCGTGTTGGACAGGTTGATCGCTTCGGCAAAGAGCTTGATGCCGGTGCGGATCTGATAGGAGCCCGACGCATCCCACTGGAGACGGTCGCGGGTCCGCGTGTCACCTTCGGGCGTGAGCGCGTTGATCGTGGAGAGGAACTCACCCGAGTAGTTGGCGCCGACGCGCAGTGACACCGGGCCGCGGTCGAAGAAGATGCCGAGGTTACCGGCGTTACCGGTCTGGCCGGGGAGCGGCGTGTCGACGCCTTCGCGGCCACGTCCCGGAATTTCCGCGATGGACTTCGTGTACGTGTAGTTCGCGTTGAGCCCAAGTCCCGCCAGGATGCCGGGGAGGAACGTGAGGTTCTGCTGCCACGCCGCTTCGAAACCGTAGAGCTTCGCCGTCGGGCCGTTGACCGGCTGAATCACCTGCGTGGCATCGGGACCGAGCGCTTCATCGGTGCGACGGGCGCGCGCGGTCGGGAAGATGAAGTTCTT
>CANHNQ010000058.1 GCA_947462095.1 Gemmatimonadota bacterium | reverse complement strand
GTTGAGCCCGTGTCCGCCGGCCTTGAGACTGATCAGGAATAGCGGCGGACCATCGGCCGACTGGAACCGGTCCACGCGGGCCTGACGGTCGCGCGTACGTCCATCGAGGTACTCGTACGGCACCTCGAGCGCATCGAGACGCGCCCGCAGCAACGACAGGAAACTCGTGAACTGCGAGAACACCAGCACCTTGTTCCCCTCGGCCGCGATCTCCTGCAACGCCGGCACCACCGCATCGAGCTTGGCCGATGGCAGCGACGCCTTGGTCGGATCGACCAGCGCCGGATGACAGGCCGCCTGGCGCAGCCGCAGCAGCGCCTCGAGGATGTGCATCCGCGACTTGCCGATGCCGTCGCGCTCCACGCGATCGAGCAGGCTCGTGGCGTACTGACTCCGCAGCTGTTCGTAGAACGCGCGCTGCTTGGGCTCCAGCTCGACTTCGATGGTTTGCTCGATACGGGCCGGCAGCTCCTTCGCCACCATGGCCTTCGTCCGACGTAGCACCACGGGCCGCAACGCACGCGACAACAGCTCCTGCGCCGACACCCCACTACCGGCCGGCATGCCGGGACGCAGTGCGGCCAGCGTGCGCGTGGCGGAACTGAACGTCGTGGCCGCACCCAGCATGCCCGGGTTCAGGAACTCGAACAGGCTCCACAGTTCCTCGATCCGATTCTCGATCGGCGTGCCGCTTAACGCCAGCCGATGATCGGCCTGCAGCAACCGACACGCTTTCGCGGTGGCCGTGCCGGCGTTCTTGATCGCCTGGGCTTCGTCAAGAATCACGTAGTCGAACCGACGCGAGCCGAGCCGGGCGATGTCGCGGCGCAACGTGCCGTAGGTCGTGATCGCCAAGTGCGCGTCGACCGTGTCGAGATCCTCGACCGACCGTTCGGCATGACTGAGATCGTGCACCTTCAGCTGCGGCGTAAAGCGCGCCGCTTCACGCACCCAGTTGAACACGAGTGAACGCGGCACCACCAGCAGCGACATGCCGGCGCCTTCTTCGCGCCGCGCTTCGAGCATGGCGAGCACCTGAATCGTCTTGCCCAAGCCCATGTCGTCGGCCAGGCATCCGCCCAGTGCGAAGCGGCGCAGGAAACCGAACCACGACAGCCCCTCTTCCTGATACCCGCGTAACGTGCCCACGAAGCCACGCGGAACCGGGATCGCGTTGATCCCCTGGAACCTCTTGAGCTCCGCCCGACCCGACGCGAGCGTTTCGTCGACATCCACATCGGGGAGCGCCGCCAGCAACACATCGAGCAACGCGAGCTGCGACGAGCGGAACCGGATGCCATCGCCACGACGCACACCGATCGCCAGCAGCGCGCGCAGTTCGTCGAGCGATTCGTCGGGGAGGAACCCGATCACGCCATTCCCGAACTCGATCAGTTCGTTGCCTTCGTCCATCGCCGTGAGCAGCTGCGACAGCGTGAGTTCATGGTCGCCGTACCGCAGCGTTCCCGTGAGATCGAACCAGTCGATCCCCGAACTCACACGCACCTGCAACGGACTTGGTGCCACGAACGTGGCCCCGTCGGACTCGATCAGCCAGCCGTCGCGCACCAGCGTAGAGATCAGCCGCGGCAACGTGTGCGGCTGCACCACGAGCGACATGCGGCTCTCGGCGTACGAGTACATCTCCTGCGCGCCGAGCGCCCGCAGGCGCGTCATCGCATTGCGTTCGGCCGCCGCACGACGGCGATACAGCGTGCGGGTTTTCTTGTCGAAGCAGGTCGACGCGGTCGAAGCCGCGTCCACGAACTCCGAGCCGTAC
This sequence comes from Gemmatimonadota bacterium, assembly GCA_947462095.1. GTDB lineage: Bacteria > Gemmatimonadota > Gemmatimonadetes > Gemmatimonadales > Gemmatimonadaceae > Gemmatimonas. The sequence goes on along the minus strand of CANHNQ010000058.1, from coordinate 18,727 downwards.
CGGAAGCGCAGCGTGAGCCATGACGGCGACGTGCGCCACGAGCCGGCGCCACTGGTGACCCGCACCATCGGGACCGGGGCCGCATCGCTCTCGATGTGCATCTCACCGGCCGGCAGCGACAGTCGCGGCATGTTGGGCAGCGCGTGATACTCCGCCAGGAAGGCCGACGGATCATCGCCCAGTTCGAACTCACCGGCGGTCCACAGCTTCTGCACCAACGGCCACACCTGATCGCTGTCGAGGCGCGCAAGCGAATTGCCGAACAGCACGAGACCCGACTCGTGAATCCAGTTCGCATCACCGAGTGGACGCACCGTGTCGTCGCGCAGCAGCTCGCCCACCAACTGGTACTGGTCGGGCATGGGCCGGTCGAGACGCATGGCCACCTGCCACGGCGTGTCGTCGTCCCACGCGATCATGCGGGAGTCAAGCGACGGACGGTTGCTGCGCAGCCGCGCGCGGCCCGTCTCGCAGATCATGCGCAGCGTGGTGCGGTAGGCGCGCGGGCGCACGATGAAGCCGCCGGTGGGCATCGTGGCAATACCCTGTGCGTCGGAGCTCCCCAGCAGCATCTCGGCAATCTGGCGGTCGATCGGATCGGGCGCGTTGCACCACGCATCGATGGAATACTGGAAGTGCTTCGGCTCTTCCCACACACTGTCGCGATCGCGACGCTGGGTGGTGATCTCCACCCGCAGGCCGCGATGCTGCGCGCTTTCGGTGAGATGCACGAGGTACACGATCCGACGATCCGCCGGGAGCGATGTGGCGCGGTTGGTCACGCGCGATTCGGTGAACACCGACCGCTGGCGACCACTCGTATCGCGCAACGCCGTCTGCCACTCCGGCGCGGGAGCGGCCTTCACGTCGGCCGCGCGCGGCTGCGGCTTCATGACCGCCAAGGCATGGCGTTCGAACGTGACCTGCGGTTCCGCAGACGACGATGCGGCGGTCTCGAGCAGCGGCGCCAACGTGCCCTGCGCGTCCAGCACCCGCAGCAGCGCCCACAGATGCTTGCAGGCGCCATGCTCCTGCCCGTTGGGGCAGGTACAGCCAAGGTGCAGACGCCCCGGGCGCGGGCGCAGGAACACGCCATACGTGCGAGTGCCCTGCACGGCAGCGGTGGCCGCACCGGCATCCACGTGCTCGAGGGTGAGCACGAAGGGATCGATGTACGCTTCCCCGCGTTCGCGGACATCCGGCGGAAAGCACTGCTCAAGCAAGACAGGAATCATGACCTGCGAAGTCTAACCATGACTTCTCCAACGGCTGCTACTTGAAGCGAATCCCGTTGGGGGCCACCGCGCCCTTGGTTGGCACGAAGGGCTTGGCCGCTGGCGTGTGGCCGGGCGCCGGCCGCGCCGGACCACGGTTGTTGGCCGTCACGTCGCGCCGCGTTCCCCCTTCGCCCCGCTCACCGCCACCCTGCGGCTTGCCGACGCCACTGCCGCCATCGCTGCGCATGCTGAGGGCAATGCGCCCACGGGCCAGATCAATCGCCTGCACCGTGACTTTCACCTTCTGTCCGACCTTCACGGCGTCGTTCGGGTCCTTGATGTAGCGATCGGCCAGCTGACTCACGTGCACCAGACCGTCCTGGTGGACGCCGATATCCACGAAGGCACCGAAGGCTACGATGTTCGTGACCACGCCTTCGAGCACCATGCCCGGCAGCAGATCGGACGGCTTCTGAATATCGTCGCGGAACGCGGGCGGCTCGAAGGCGGCTCGCGGGTCGCGCCCCGGCTTCTTGAGCTCGGCCACGATATCCCGCAGCGTGGGCATCCCGACATCGTCGCTCACGTACTTGGTGAGCTCGATCGAGTCCACGAGCATCTCGTTACCCACCAGCGAGCTCACATCGGCCTTGAGATCCTTGGCCATGCGCTCCACGAGCGAATAGCGCTCGGGGTGCACCGCGCTTGAATCGAGCGGATGCACGCCCCCGCGCACGCGAAGGAAGCCCGCCGCCTGTTCGAACGCCTTGGCGCCGAGACGCGGGACGTCCTTGAGGTCGGCCCGGGACGTGAGACGGCCCCGCTGATCGCGCAGCGCCACGATGGCCTGGGCGAGCCCCGGGCCGATGCCGGCCACATAGCCCAGCAATGCGGCCGATGCGGTATTCACTTCGACGCCCACGCGATTCACGCAGCTTTCCACGATGTCGTCGAGGCGCTGCTTGAGCCGCGACTGATTCACGTCATGCTGGTACTGGCCGACACCGATGCTCTTGGGGTCGATCTTCACCAGCTCGGCCAGCGGATCCTGCAACCGACGGGCGATCGACACCGCACCGCGCAGCGACACGTCGAGTTCGGGGAACTCGGCGCGGGCGAGATCAGAGGCCGAGTACACCGACGCCCCCGCCTCATTGACGACGACCACCTGCGGGCGCTCACCGCCCACCGGGGGATCCAGCTCCCGCATGGCGGCCTTGGTGAGGTTTTCCGTCTCGCGGCTGGCCGTCCCGTTGCCGATCGCGATGAGCTCCGGCGTGAAGCGCTGCAGCAGCATCCGGATCGCCCCGGCGAACCGGTCTTCCTGATGCAGATACAACGTGTCGGTGTGCACCAACGCCCCCGTGGCGCTCACCACGGCCACCTTCACCCCCGTCCGGAAGCCCGGATCGAGCCCGATCACCCGCTTCTCGCCGGCGGGCGACGACAACAGCAACTGCTCGAGATTGCGACCGAAGATCGTGATGGCTTCGTCGTCGGCACGGGTTTTGAGCTCCACGCGCAACTCCACCTCGATGGCAGGCGACAGCAAGCGCTTGTACGCATCAGCAGCCACCAACGTGAGCTGCTGTGACGCCGTGCGGTTGCCGATCACTTCGCGCGCCATGCGCGCGTTGATCTCCTCCAGCGGCGCTTCCACCCGCCACATCAATTCGCCTTCGGTCTCACCGCGACGGATCGCCAGCATGCGATGGCTGGGAATCGTGCCCAGTGACTCCGAGTAATCGAAGTAATCCTTGAACTTCGATTCGTCGCTGGCCTTGCCGGTCATCACGCTGCTCTTCACCACACCCTTGGCGCGGGTGATCTCGCGCACCCAACCACGGACAAGCGCATCTTCGGCGACCTGTTCGGACAGAATGTCGCGCGCGCCCTGCAATGCGGCCTCGACAGTGGGTACTTCCGACGGCTTACCGTCGACCTCGGGGAGCAAATACGCCACCGCCGACGCCAGTGCGGCGCCATCATCGAGCGCGCCGTTCCACAGTCCTTCCGCCAAGGGCCCAAGTCCGCGTTCACGCGCAATCATGGCGCGCGTGCGACGCTTGGGCTTGAACGGCAGGTACAGATCTTCGAGGGCCTGCTTGGTGTCGGCAGAGAGAATCGACGCCTTGAGCGCGTCATCGAGCTTGCCCTGCTCGTCGATGCTCTTCAGCACGGCCGAGCGACGATCCTCGAGTTCGTTGAGGTAGTCGGCGCGCTCGCGCACGTCGCGCAGCTGCACCTCGTCGAGCCCTCCGGTCATCTCCTTGCGATAGCGCGCCACGAACGGCAGCGTGGCACCCTCAGCAAAGAGGGCGAGCGTGCGCTGAACCTGTTGCGGATTCAGCGAGAGTTCCGTCGCGACGCGCGCGACGATGGCGGGAGCGATCATGTCGGTCATGTTCGCGGATTCTACGCGTCAGGCGAACCGAATTCCACGCCTTGCATTTTGGGGCGCGGTGACCACACCGCGTGCGTGCTCGCGATCACCCTCGCATCAGTTACAACCGGCCACCGCGCTCTCCCAGAGCACCCGCCAGGCGGTCTTCCCACGTGAGAGCACGGCCGCACCAAGGGCTACGCCATCATCGCGACCGAACAACAAGCGCACATCGGGCGCACCGACCGCGCGGAACGCGAGCAACGGCTCTGCGACCACCAGCTCTTCCTCGTAACCGGCGGCACGCTCATGCCACGCGACCGTCCAGCGGTTCGCGTTATCACCGATCACATCCACGACCATGACGAGACGCTCCTCTTTCGGCGCATCTTCCTGATTGACCCGACGGGCCAGCGTGGCCACCACGAAGGCGGTGTCGAGACCGCGCGTACGCCAGGCCCGCAACACCACGAACGGCAGTCCGCGAAACGTGCTGCTGGTGTCATCGCGCAGCCCCGACGCGAGTCGCGTCAGATCGCTGGCCAGACGCGCGGAATCGCGCGGCGCGAGCCCTTCAATCGAGTCGAGCGGGATCGCCGTGATGCGTCCCATCGCGAATGCGGCGGTCCACGGCACTACGGCGACACCAGCGTCCACGGCGAGGCGCGCCACCGGCCAGGCGGTACACCCGTCGTCCACCCGAGGCGCTCCCTCCACCGTGAGTCTGGCCACACCCACTTTGCCGCTCCGGGAGAACAGCTCGATGCGCCCATCGGCCGACTCGGCACCGATACCCGCGGTATCACCGACCGTCAGCTCGGTGGCCTCGGGGCGCAGCAGCGAACCCGCCATCACCCCACCGTCCACCGTGGGCAGCACGATGAAGGGACCCGACCCCGAGTCCCACCCGCTGCTGGACACGGTGGTGGCGACGCTGTCCGCACGGTCCGAGCCAGCGGAGGCCGACGCGGAATCCGGATGGGATGGCGACGGGCGGCGATCACAGCCCACGAGCGCCAGCAGCGCCAGCGCGCCGACCACGCGAACGGTGATCACGGTGCCGCGCCGCGTGCTACGCATGGAAAGTCGGGGATACGTCAGGCGACGTACTGGACAGCGTGGGTGTGTGCACGGACTATAATCTGCCGCATGATGCTGCCCATTACGAGACTCCTGACCCAGACTGCTCATGGCTGATGCCCGCACGGAATCCCGGAAGGGAGTGTTGAACGCACTCGGCCTGCACCGACCCGACTTGCGAGCCTGGGCCATGTACGACTGGGCCGTATCAGCGATGCAGACCGTGATCATGACCGCCGTGTTCCCGATCTACTTCATTCAGGTTGCCGGGGCGGACCGCACCCCTGAAGCCGCCACCCAGTCGCTGGGCTACGCCAATACCGTGGCCGCGATCGTGATCGCGTTGCTGGCGCCGATTCTTGGCGCCGTGGCCGACTTCAAGGCCGCCAAAAAGCGCTTCCTCGTTGCCTTCATGCTGATCGGCGTCGTCGCCACCGCCGGCATGTTCTTCATCGACCGCGGTGAACTCCTGTTCGCCTCTGCACTGTTCGTGCTATCGATCGCCGGCGCGACCGGCAGCATGACCTTCTACGAAGCGCTGTTGCCGCACATCGCCACCGAAGCGGAGATCGATCGGGTCTCCACCGCCGCCTATGCCATCGGCTACATCGGGGGCGGACTGCTGCTCGCCATCAACCTGGCCTGGATCAGCAATCCGGGACTGCTGGGGCTGCCGAGTGGTGACGGGATCACCGCCGATCAGGCGACCCTGCCGGCCCGGCTCGCGTTCCTGTCGGTCGGTCTCTGGTGGCTGTTCTTCTCGATCCCGGTCCTGCGCACCGTCCCGGAACCGCCGCGCACCGTGGAGTCGGATGAAGGATCAACGGCCAACCCCTTCACCACGGCATTCACGCGCCTGGGTGAAACGCTGCGCGAGATGCGCCAGTACAAACAGGCATTTCTCGCCATGCTCGCGTTCACGATCTACAACGACGGCATTCAGACCATCATCAAGATGGCCACGGCCTTCGGCACTGAAATCGGCATCGAGCGGCCCGCGCTGATCAAGGCCATTCTGTTGGTGCAATTCGTCGGCATCCCCTTCGCCTTCGCCTTCGGCACTTTGGCCGGCAAGCTCGGCGCAAAGCTCTCGATCTTCCTGGGCCTCGTGGTCTATACCGGCATCTGTATGTATGCCTACGGGATTCACACCGAACGCGAGTTTTACATCCTCGCGGTGCTCGTCGGCCTCGTGCAGGGCGGCACGCAGGCGCTCAGCCGCTCGCTCTTTGCGAACATGGTCCCGAAGCACAAGAGCGGCGAGTTCTTCGGCTTCTACTCCGTCTTCGAGAAGTTCGGCGGCATTCTGGGTCCGCTGGTGTTCGCGATCGCCATCGGTCAGACCGGGAGCAGCCGGGGTGCGATTCTGTGGGTGATCGCGTTCTTCGTGATCGGCGGGGCCATTCTGGCCGCGGTGGACGTGAAAGAAGGCGAACGCGCCGCCCGCGAGGCCGACCTGAGTCTGCGTGCTGTGTAACACGCGGCCGGTTGCGTCGGCCGATCAGTCGACGAGCAGCCGCTCGTCCATCGGGGGATACACGGGACCGCCAAGGTCCCAGTGCCAGGCCTCTCGACGCACGCCGGTGCGCGGATCACGCAATGGCTTGTATTGCAGGCGGCTCGCGGGAATCCCCACCGCGTCGCCGTACGCCAACAGCCGCGCACGGTCGGTGCTCACGAAATGCACCATCGGTCGGCCCAGCCAGACATGCCGGTGTAACCACAACCCGCCGTCCATCGCGTGAATCATCCCCGACCGGCGTTTGCGGAACTCGCGCGCGCCGGAGGCGAAGGTGATCTCCCGCATGCGGGCGGCCCGCCGCTGCGGGTCAGGGTCGGTCGCGATGGAGAATTCGAAAACGTCCAGAAAGACTCAACTGTTTTTATAGTGCCGTATTAATGGCGTTTTGATGACGATTATTGGCAGTGAACGGTGCCTTCCACCGTCGCGCCCCCAACCGGTGCCGCCTGCCCGTAGAAGACGGCACACGTTAACGGAAACGCCGCCGGATGCGTCGACGTGCCTGACCAGCCACGACCATTGGCCTCGACAATCGAGATCGTGACGCCGTTGGTGCTGCTGAAGTTCAGCGCAGCGATGTTGCTCGCGTATTGCTCGTTGAAATAGAAATAGTCTTCCTGCATCGACGCGACGTTCTTCAAATCGCTCTTCAGCACGGACGTGTAGACCTTTCCCTTGGTGCTCTGGAACTTGGGGATGGCCAGCGCCGCCAGAATGCCCAAGATGACCACCACAATCAACAGCTCGACCAATGTGAATCCCTGACGGGAACGGGGCGGTCTCATGAGGCTTCCTCTCGGTGGGAACGGAACGGCGGCGTCCTAGGTGCAGGCATTAGGGGCAGGACTCGAGCTCCCGCAATACCGTAACATTTAGCAACCCTGATGCCGCGCCCACCGAAATACTATAAACGCTTACAATACAATGATTTAAACAATCACCAGCCATCCCGGTCACGGGGGCGGGTGTCGCAGGGCTCATGAGTTTGTGCAAAGTGCAAGACGACCGGTTCGTGAAACGAGGCAAGTTTCCTTGCCGTCATCACCTTCCGCTCACGACTTGGCGGCGACCCAGTTGTCCCCAACCCCCATCTCCACGAGCAACGGCACGTCGAGCGTGGCCGCCGCCTCCATCTCCCGCTTCACCAGCGCTGACAACACGCCCTGCTCGCTGGCCGGCAACTCAAAGATCAGTTCGTCATGCACCTGCAGCAGCATCCGCGACGCCAGCCCCTCACTCGCCAGCGCCCGGTGCACGCGGATCATGGCGATCTTGATCAGGTCGGCCGCCGAGCCCTGGATCGGAGCGTTGGCCGCGACCCGCTCGCCGAAGGCGCGCATGTTGTGGTTCCGCTCCTTGAGCTCCGGGATATAGCGACGCCGATGGAACAGCGTTTCTACATACCCCTTCGCCTTGGCCTCCACCACACACCGATCGAGGAACGCCTTCACCCCGGCGAACCGTTCGAAATACGTGTCGATAAACGCCTTGGCCTCGGCATGCGGCAACTTGAGCTGACGCGACAACGCATGCGCCCCCTGCCCGTAGATCGTGGCGAAGTTGATGGTCTTTGCCCGGGCCCGCATCTCGCCGTTCACATCGGCCAAGTCCACGCCGAAAATGATCGCCGCCGTTTGCCGATGGATGTCGCCACCCGCCTTGAACGCCGTCACGAACGCCGGATCGCCCGACAAATGCGCCAGCAACCGCAGCTCGATCTGTGAGTAGTCGGCACTGAGCAACCGCCATCCCGCGCGCGGCACGAAGCCGCGGCGGATTTCGCGGCCGAGTTCACGACGGTTCGGAATGTTCTGCAGGTTCGGATCGGTGCTCGACAACCGTCCCGTGGCCGCGACCGTCTGATTGAACGACGTGTGCAGCCGGTGATCGCGCGGATGCACCAGCTTCGGCAACGCATCGATGTACGTGCCTTCCAGCTTGAAGATCTCGCGATACTCCATGAGCAGCGTCGGCAGCGTGTGCCCTTCCTCAGCCAGCTCCTGCAACACACTCGCGTCGGTGCTCGGCCCGGTGGCCGTCTTCTTCTTCACCGGAAGCCCGAGCTTGTCGAACAAAATCACCCGAAGCTGCGGATTAGAGTTGATGTTGAACTCCTCCCCAGCCTCCCCGTAAATCAGCTGTTCCACACGCTCGCGTTCACTCTTGAATCGCGTCTTCAACGATTCGAACCACGCCAGATCGATGGCGATGCCGTCCCACTCCATATCGGCCAGCACGTCGACCAGCGGCACCTCGACATTGCGGAACAGCTCCGACATCCCGTGGCTGCCCAGCATCGGCTCGAGCCGTGCACGCAATCGCATCGTGAGGTCGACGTCCTCGCACGAGTAGTCGCGCGCAGCATCCACCGGTACGACATCGAAGGGGAGCTGATTGCGCCCCTTGCCGCACAGCTGCTCGTACGCCGTCATCGCGTGGCCGAGGAATTCGAGCGCCAGCAAATCGAGACCGTGCGAACGACGCCCCGGATCGAGCACGTAACTGGCCAGCATTGTGTCGAACTCGAGACCGGCCACCCGCACACCGGCGCCGCGCAGTACGAGCACGTCGTACTTCGCATTCTGCGCCAGCTTCTTCACCGTGGCGTCTTCCAGCATCGCGCGCAACGGCGCCATGGGGTCGCTATCGAACGCCGGCAGATTCACCGGCGGCTCCACCCCGGCGTTCAACCGCCGGCCGGCAATGCCGGCATCACCGGACAACAGCGCGAGATTGCCACCGCCGTCGTCATACCGATGCGCGAACGGCAAGTAATACGCTTCCCCCGGCGCGACCGCGATCGAGAGGCCGACCAAGCGCGCACGCATTGCATCGATCGTGGCCGGTGCGCCGGGCTCGGGCACCGTCTCCGTGTCGAACGCGATGAACGGCACCTCGCGCACACGGGCCAGCAGCGCGTCGAGTGCCGGCACGGTGTCCACCGTGACATAGCGCGCGTCGGCCAGCACCGGCACACCGCTCGCACTCATGGTCATCGCCAGCGCGGCCGGACGGTGGGAATACACCGGCGCGCGCTCCCCCGCGTCCGTTTCGACCGACGGCTCCGCCGGGCGCGGCACGAGCGCCGACAGATCACCGGACGCGTGGGCGCCTGTCGCGCTGCCACCAAGCTCCTTCAGGAGCGACGTGAACTCGAGCTCGAGATACAGATGCCGCAGGGCCTGCGTATCGGGCGCGCTCATCTGCAACGTGGCGGGATCGAGTTCGATCGGCACGTCCTGATGAATCGTGACGAGCTGCTTCGACAGGCGCGCTTCCGCTTCCTGCGCGAGCAGCGCTTCACGCGGGCGCTTCTTCGTGATCTCGTGCACGTGCGCCAGGATGTCTTCGAGCGTCCCGAACTGCGCGATCAGCTCCTGCGCGCCCTTCTCCCCGATCCCCTTCACACCCGGCACGTTGTCCGACGAGTCACCGACGAGAGCGAGATAGTCGATCACACGCTCGGGCGGCACACCGAGGCGGTCGTTCGCATTCTCGACGCCCACCCACTGCTCATCCACACTGGCCGGACCGCCACGACCGGGATTGAGCAACCACACGCCGGGGCGCACAAGCTGCTGGAAATCCTTATCGCCTGACACGATCACGACGTTGTAGCCCGCCTCCACGCCCTTGCGCGCAAGCGTGCCGATCACGTCATCGGCTTCGAAGCCGGGGACCGCCAACACAGGAATGCTGTAGGCCGCCAGCAGCTGATTGATGCGCTCGAGCCCCCGATCGAAGTCGGCCTGCAGCTCGTCGGTCAGCTTCTCCCGGGTGGCCTTGTACTCCGGATACAGGTCGTCGCGAAACGTCGCGCCCGAGTCGTGCACCCAGCCCAGCAACTCCGGTTGGTGCGTCACCAACAGTCGCTTGAGGAACGTCGCGATTCCCCACGCCGCCGAGGTGTTTTCGCCGTGACTCGTGGTCAGCGGGCGCGTCATGAGCGCAAAGAACGCGCGGTAGATCAGGGCATAGCCGTCGATCAGGAACAGACGCGGTGCGGTCGGACGTTGCACGGCGCTCACGGCCGCGACGCCATGCGACGCCGGATCGCGTTATCGAGTTCCGCCCGTCCCTGCGCGGACAATCGCCAGCGTCCAAACCCGCTTTGATCGAGAAACACGATCTGCACGCGTAGCTCGCGATACTCCCAGATCTGCTGACGGATCCGCGCATTCGGATCGGTCATGCCTGTATCGACGATGTTGTCAGGGTCGCCGAGGGCAACGAACGCCGTGCCGCGATCGCTCTGCCAGCCCACCGGGCCATCGTCGCGGAAACGGATGTTGGCCACGCGAATACGTCCGAAGTAGTCGCGCAGCCCCTCGTGCTCGGCGGTGCCCGGAACGGGATCCGTGGCCTTGAGGAACGCGGCCCAGGCCTCGGGGCGCTGCGCGGGCGTGGCATCCCGCAGCGTCTTGAGCCGGTCGGCGGTGGTGAAGTAGCGCAGGTACGCGAACATCTCGTCGAACGAGGCGATCGGCAGATCGTCACCGAGGCTGACCAGCACCCGTGCGCGCGCGGTATCGGCGCGTCCCGGTACGCTGACCAGCACGGTGTTGATGCCGATCCCCATCTTGGCAACCGGCACCGCATACGTCATGCTGTGCCCGTCTCCGCGGGCCGGCAACTCGATATCGGTGTCGAAGAGACGGATATCGCCTTCGCCGATGATGCCCACATGGGCGCGCGTCGGCGCGGCCGCACCGACGGCATCGAGATAGAGCGGCAGGACCGAATCCTGTCCAAAAACGACCGTCGCTCGCGGACGGGCCAGCAGACGCGGCAACGAATCGGCGGTCACCCGCGGGATGGCTTCGTAGACGGGCACCGGCGACCCGAGCATCTCGGAGGACAGGCGCGGTACTTCGACCTGCACCTCTTCGGTCGCGTTGCGGATGCTGGCGTCATCTTTGATGCTGAGCGTCACGCTGTAGCGACCCGGTGCCAGCTTCAGAAACTGCTGCCAGATGATGCTCTCGTCGGTGCGGGAGGTTTCGCGGAACGTCGGCACCAACACCTTTTCGGAGGCTTCAATCAGCGTGACGACGGTGGCGCCCCGTCGCACTTCGAGACGTGCCGAGTAGCCCGCCGCGTAGCGTTCGCCCTGACGGGTGAAGCCCAGCACGCGCGATGGCAGGCTGAGCGCGATCAGCGTGAGGGTGCTGTCTGGGGTGGGGGAGCGCAGGAACGAGACGGAGGAGACGAACGGGATCGCCCCCGTGCCGGCAATGAGGCCCATGCTGCGGTACAAGCGCTGCATATCGGCCGGGGAGCCGGCCACCACCCCGGCACCAGCGATGCCTGCTCCACCGCCCGGTCTCGGCGTCGGAGTGGCTGAGCCCGGTCCGACTGCCGGTCGATTCCCGGAACAGGCGGACAGCATGGCCAGCGTCATCGTGGCCGCAGCCACGGAGCGAATTCGAAAAGGCAAGGCGCGTGAGTTCACGAAACGCATTTTACCGTCCGTGCAGACACCAAGTGTCCGCCGTGGTTGCTGATCACCCGCGAAAGCCGTGCCGATCTGACGACTTGGTCACGGATAACACATTATGTCGTGATGCTTCTTGCTGGTACCGCACGCCCACGTTACGTTCGCCCCGTGACCATCGAGACGCTAGTTGGAACGACCCTGGCAGGCTACACGCTGCGGGCTAAGATCGGCGAAGGCGGTACCGCCACGGTGTTTCGCGCCGATCATGCTCAGCACGGTACCGTTGCCCTCAAGGTGCTGCGCGACAAGCTGCAGCAGGACGCCACTGCGGTCGCGCGATTTCTCCGCGAAGCACAGTACGGCGCACGGATAGAACACCCGAACATCGTCCGCACCCTAGACTACGGGCAATCCGAGAACGAGCGCTACTACCTCGCCATCGAATGGGCCTCGGGCGACATCCTCGACAAGTACGCGGAGAAGTCCGGACCGCTGCCATCGAAGGAAGTCGGCGAAATCATGTCGCAGATCTGCGGCGCCGTGCAGGCCGCACACGATGTCGGCATCGTGCATCGCGACCTGAAGCCGGAAAACCTCGTGTACGATCCGGCGACCCATCATGTGAAGGTGCTCGACTTCGGGATCGCGGCCGATACCGATGCCACCCCCGATCAGCGCCTCACCCGGGCCGGCTTCTTCGTCGGCACGCTCATGTATGTCGCACCGGAAGCGCTTTCCGGGGAACTGGTCGGGCCGGCGGCCGATCAGTACTCGCTGGCCACGATCGCGTACTTCCTGCTCACGGGAACGCTGCCCTTCACCGGCAAGTCGCCTCGCGAGCTTTTCTCCCAGCTCCTCACGCAGTCCCCGGTCGCACTCAACAAGGCCAAGCCCAATCTGGCCTTCCCGGTGGCCGTCGAGCAGGTCGTCATGAAGGGGCTCTCCAAGCAGCCCGGCGATCGATACCCCTCGGTCAAAGACTTCGCAGACGCCTTCGCGGCGGCCGCGCAGACCACCACGATGCCCGGCGGCAGCGGCTCAAGCACCGACGGCTCGACCGGAACGGACGGTGAGGATGACAAGAGCGGACTCTTTGGCAAAATGAAGGGCTTATTTCGACGCAGCTGACCACCCTGCTCGCCGAGCGGTCGGCCAAGCGGGGCGATTTCGTGCTGGCCTCAGGCCGCCGATCCACATTGTACGTTGACTGCCGCCTCACCACGATGAGCCCGGAAGGGCAGCTGCTCATCGGTCGTGAGGCGCTGGCGGCCCTCCGCCACAGCGGCTGGCCAGTCGACGCGGTCGGCGGCCTCACGCTGGGCGCCGACCCCATCTCCTACGCGATCGCCCACCGCTCCGCGCTGGAAGCGGAGGCCGGCACGGGTGGCATGCTCCGGTCCTTTACCGTCCGCAAAGAAGCCAAGCAGCACGGCACGGGTAAACTGATCGAGGGGCCGTTTCACCCCGGCGACAAGGTCGTGGTGGTGGAAGACGTGATCACAACCGGCGGCTCGGCCCTCAAGGCCGTCGAAGCGATTCGCGCCGCCGGCGGCGACATCCTGGGCGTGCTGGCCCTGGTCGATCGCGAGGAAGGTGGCCGCGAAGCGCTCGAAGCCGCCGGTCTCAAGGTCATCAGTCTGGTAACGGCCACCGATCTGCTGCCGCTCATTCCGGCGGCCTAGCGCCAACCTGATACCGCGCTTGGGCGTGACGCGTCTGATAGACGTATGCACACGCCCAGCGCCGACCACCCGTATCAGGCGCTCTTCGACGAAGAGCGCGCCAAGGACATCGCCACCTTCCGGATCGCGGCCACTCGGCGGTTCTGGAGCACGATTGTCATCGCGAGCGTCCTCATCGCCGGTCTCCGCCTGGGGCTGGCCGACGTGTCGGTGCAGGCGCTCTTGGGGATGTTCTGCGCGGCCATCGGCGGCAACTGGATCATCGGCGCCATCGGCGCTTCCGTGCACTGGTACCGGCGATGGTTCAAGTACGTCGTCGCCGTGTTCGACACGGTGCTGATCAGCGGCGTGGTCTCTCTGTTCGGATCACCCGTGCTCGTGCTCACCTACATCCTGGCGATCGTTCCCTATTCCTTCGATCGCGGGCCGGCCCTTGGCTATCTCACCACGCTGTCATCAGCGGTGGGATTTCTCGTGGCCAGTTCTGCCTATGCGCACGCCCGACCCGCCGATGCCCCGCCCTGGGTGCACGTCCTGCTGGCCACCGTGCTGCTGATCCTCGTGGCGCAACAGGTGATTCAGATGCCCTCCCGGCTGATCGCGCGGATTCGTCGGACCCGCGAGCACATGGCACAGGTGGAGCGCGGCGACTTGCATGCGCGGGCCGACGCGCGTCACACCGATGAACTCGGGTTCCTCGAACTGAGCTTCAACCGGATGCTCGATGAACTCACCCTGCTGATCAGCACCGTCCATCGCGAAGCGGAAGACCTCGCCGCCGTCGCCGCGCAGGTACACGCGGCAGCCAGCGTGATGCAGCGCCGCGCGGGTGACGTGGCATCAGACGCGGCGACGCTCAGCGATGCCCTGGTGCATCAGCGCGCGCATGCGCGCGATGGGGTGACGTCGAGCCAGCAGGCGCAACGGACGGCCGATACGATGCAACACGCAGCGGCGGCAACCGCGACCGACGCGCATGCGGTTGACCGCGCCGCGGCGGCAAGTCGAGAGGCGATCGAACGTGCCACGCAGGCGCTGCTGCGGGTGGGAAGCGATGTGCATGCCACCGCCGAACAGGTGCGCCTGCTGGCCCCGGCGTCGGAACAGGTCGGCGCGTTCGTCGCCACGGTTTCGCGGATCGCACGTCAGACGAATCTGCTGGCACTGAACGCCGCCATCGAAGCGTCGCGGGCCGGTGATGAAGGGTCCGGGTTTGCCGTCGTCGCCGATGAGATCCGGACGCTGGCCGTGGAAAGTGCACAGGCGGCCAAACGCATTGCCGCGACGGTCCAGCGCGTGCGGGATGATATCGGTGCCGCCGTCCTCTCGATGGACACCACCGCCTTTGAAGTGGCCGGTGCCGGACACATTGCGCGTGATGCCACCCAGGCCCTGTCGGCCCTCGTGAGCGGCATCGGACGCATTGCCCACCAGAGCGATGACGTGGCGTCCCTGGCGCACGCGCAGGCCCACCTGTCGGCCGGCGTCGCGGACGCGTTCGAAAGCCTCGACCGCTCGTCGGAACGCGCCTCACGTGGTGCGCGTACGGCCGCCGATGCCTCGATGGCACAACGCGCCAGCATCGACGCCCTCTCCCGCAGTGCCGCGCAGCTGTCGGAAACCGCCGCACGCATGCGTGCGGTCGCATCCCGACATCCGCGTGCGTTCGCAACCACGACCGGTACGGCGGAGTCTTCGGTTACGCCGATGCACTCACCAGCGGCATCACCGCGGAGGCCGGTCCCGACTCCGCCGACGGGCGCGAAATCCATTGCGGCGTGACCTCGACGGGGACGAAGTCGATCAGCTGTTGCTGATACGGAAGAATGAGATGCTGCCGCATGTGCTCGAGCATCGCTTCACCGCTGTACCGTTTGCGGAACTCGGCCGCACCGCATTGCAGCGAATGCATGACATGCCGTGAGAAACTTTGCGGTGACGAGTATTCGAGCAGAAAGGCGACCTGTGTCAGACTGTGCCCCGGATTTTCCAGTAATCGCGCAGCCCGGACCAGCCGCGCGGCGGCAAGATACTTCTTGGGCGCCGGAATGCGGGCGCGGAAGAACCGGCTCATGAAGGTGGTGGGCACCACCCCGAGATTACGCGCCAGCTGTCGGACCGTGGTGAGCGAGCGCGGCGCGAGAAAGAGCGCATCGAAGAACCGCAGGCAGTCGTTGTTGGCGCCGGTGAGATCCGCACGAATGCGGCGTATGGCGATCGCCTCGATCGTGGTGGTTCCTTCGCGCTGCACGAACTGTCGCAGGTCGCGCCATCCCGCCGGCTCACGCGCATCGACCAGGGCTTGCACGCCTTGCTGACCGAGCGCGAGCAGCGCTTGGGTGGTGCGTGCTTCATTGCCGGTGAGCAAGGCCACGGCCGGTACGCGCGGAAATTCGCGAACCATACGCGCCACCTGTGTGGCATGGTGGTGTTGGTAGCGCGAGACGGAGAGGAGAATCGCCGACACGGGCTTGGTGCGCAGATCGCGCATGACATCGTCGAAGCTTTCGCGGTGCACCGTGGTGTAACTCCCCTGCCCCAGCGCATCCACGCGTTGTCGCTCCGCGGGCGTGAGAAAGGTCACGATGGCGCGCGCGGGTGCCGAGTCGGCGGCGGGTGTGTCGTGGGACGTCACCGGGTGGATCGGGTAGATGGTCGAACGGGCCAACAGCGATACCGACGGGGATGCCATACGCGCCTCACTCACCGGAGTGTCCGTATTCGGGGCCGGAGCTGCCAGTGCCGCCGGCCGATCACGACGTGAGGCTACTGCTGAGTCGTCATCATTCCGTCACCCGCTGGCAGCGGGATGTATTCATCCGCCGTGGAACAGCAGGGTGGCAGGGACGTCCCCGTACGTCGGTTATATTGCGGTCACTCACGGATCGGTCGCCGGCCGGATGGTCGCGATGTCGGGGCGAAAGCCCGGGCACCGAGGAAAGTCCGGGCTCCACAGGGTAGACTGCCAGGTAACGCCTGGGCGCATGCGGCGTGAGCTTCATGCGACGGACAGTGCAACAGAAAGCAAACCGCCGTTCTCGCGGGAAACCGCGTGTGCGGTAAGGGTGAAAGGGTGGGGTAAGAGCCCACCGCGCCTTCGGTAACGAAGGTGGCTCGGTAAACCCCAGTCGGAGCAAGGCCAAATAAGCGGCGAGAGATGACCCGTCTCGCAAGGACGTTGCAAGACGTCGAGCCGCGGGTAGGCTGCTGGAGCGTGTGGGTGACTGCACGCCGAGAGGAATGACCGTCCGGTGTTGGTGTGCGTTCGCGCATGCCGGCACTGACAGAACCCGGCTTATAGGCCGGCGACTTTCCGTGAGGTCTCGAGCGTCCAGTGCTGTCTCCAGTGGAATCCATCGCATGACGTCACGTGCTTGGCCGGCCGTGTGGTCTTTGGTTGGCCCGTGCCTGTTGCTGGCCTGTGCGCCGGTCGCGCCAACGCCATCACCGGCGCCGACTCCTCCTGTTACCGTGCCGACACCACCGACGCCGGTGGTCAGCAGCGGCGTGCACTTGCCGCGCGTGCAACCGGGAAGCCGCTGGACGATTGCCGCGGTGACGCGTCTGAACGTCAGCGGTGCCGCCATGCCGGCGGGCGTCTCGGATGAACAGCGGATTGACACACGGGCGGTGGTTTCCTTGTCGTCCACTCGTACGGCCACGGGTGCGTTACGTGGATCCGGACAGATCGATTCGTTCACCGTGCGCAGCAGCCTCGCGGACGCCACTCCCCCCCTCGCGACGACAGGCAGCGCACCGGTGCGCCCGTCGCTTCTCCTGATCGACGCGCTCATCGACAGCACGACCCTCCGCGTGGTGTCGCGTCCGCCGTTAGCCAACGAGTGTGATCGGCCGGAGGTGAGTGCGATGCAACTGGCGCGTGAACTGCTCGTGCGCATCCCCGATGGGGTGGCGCAAGGGGATCAGTGGCGCGACAGCACGGTGACGTTGGTGTGCCGCAACGGCGTACCGCTCACCGTGTATACGACCACGCGCTCCCGGCTGGAGAAGGTGTCGCGGGAAACGTTGGTGGTCACGCGGGACATCAGCACCACGCTGGACGGGACAGGCGGGACCGCGTTCCGTGCCTTTACGCTGGTTGGATCGGGCACTGGATCGCAGCGGCTCGAGATCGGGGCTGTCAGTGGTATCCTGGAGCGACTGCAGGGTGCCAGCACGCTGACGATGCAGGTGGTGGAACGCATTCCGCCCGGAGCTCCGCGATCGCAGCAGGTGCTGCAACGGGTGGAACTCCGGGCGGATCGGGTGCGGTGAGCGGTGTTTAGCTCAGACCAACTCAGTCCATCAAGCGCAGCGGCATCACGAGGCAGAGGTACTTGGCCGGATCATCCCACCCTTCGGGCTCGATCGTGGCGGCGCGCTCCGGTGCCTTGAATGTGAGACGCACCTGCTCGGTGGGCATGTAGCGCAGGATTTCCAGCAGATAGGTGGCATTGAAGCCGATATCGAGCTGGTCGCCGTTGTAGTTCACCGGCAGTTCGTCGGAGGCTTCACCGAGATCCGGCGTGGTGACACTGAACTTCAGCATGCCGGTGTTGAACGACATCTTGATGCGATGCGTCTGGTCGGACGCGATCACGCTCATGCGCTTGAGGGCGCTGGTAAGCGCCGCCTTGTCGCACAGGCAGAAGCGATCGTTGTCCTTCGGAATGACCTGTTCGTAGTTCGGATACGGGCCTTCGACCAGGCGCGTGAACACGGAGGTGAACGGCGAGCGGAAGCCGAGGTGGTTTTCGCCCCGTGCAATCTCGAGTTCTTCTTCGGCCGGGAAGAGCCGCTTGATCTGCTCGAGCGCCTTGGGTGGCACAATGAGATCACCCGGCGGGGCGCTGCTCGATTCGACGGGCAACTCCATCTTGGAGAGCCGGTGACCGTTGGTCGCGACCATGCGCATGCGATCTTCGCGCAGTTCCCAGAGCACGCCATTGAGAATGGGGCGTGACTCTTCGGTGCTGACGGCGAAGGCGACATGCGAAATGAGCTTTTGCAGTTCACCCGACTTCACGCGCCACGAATCATTGAAGCGCACGCTGGGGAACGTCGGGAACTCATCACGCGGCAGTCCAAGCAGCTTGAACTTGGATCGTCCGCATTCGATGGTGACGCGCTGTTCGCCGCTGGCCGAAACTTTCACGGGCGATGGCGGCAATTCGCGCGCGATCTCGCTCAGCTTCTTGGCGGGAATCGTGATCGCCCCTGGCGTTTCGACATCGGCACTGACTTCCGTGCTGACCGCGATGTCGAGGTCGGTCGCGGAGAAACGAATTCCGCGCTCGGTGGTTTCGACGAGCAGGTTCGACAGGACCGGCAAGGTGGTCTTGGCCGGTACGGCGGCGGTTACCGCCGCGAGTCCTTCTTGGAGTTTCTCGCGCGAGATCGTGAAGC
>CANHNQ010000057.1 GCA_947462095.1 Gemmatimonadota bacterium | reverse complement strand
GGCTGTTCCGCGTCGTCATGGCCGCTGTGGCGATGCTGTGCGCGTTGCGCGTCGGTGCGTCACCGGACGATCAGCCCCTCCCGGCGACCGCGCCGGCCGCCCGCACTACGAGCGCGAGCGCGATCCGCTCAGACGGAGCCGCCCAGTCGGTCGCGGGGAACCGCGCCCGACCGATGGACCGCGCGTCGGTGCGGCTGGCGTCGACGACGCGCGCCGCATGGCAGCGCAGCACCGGACGACGAGGCCATCGATCGGCCTCGTCGCACGTCTCGGGTGCCGAACGCGCGCCGGGCCCGTGCTGCCGGCTTGTACGCGACTCTCATCGCCGCATGCCCGTGCGAGCACGGCGTGAAGAATTGCGTCGCCAGGGACAGTTCGACGCTGCGCCGCCCCGGGCGCCACCGTTCTCCCGCTGAGTACTCGCGGTACCGGCTCCCGGAGTGCGGGCACGTAGGCTCGCCTCTCATCGCATGCTCCCGCCTCGCCCCTGTCGATGCGGGAACGCCATTGCTCATAGCTCCCTCGACGGCGCCATGTCGGCTCAAGCAACCCGAATCAATCAACTCGTCACCGCTGCACTCGGACTCGACGTCGAGCAGGCGCGCTGGCGTACCCTCACGCGGCAGATCTCACCGAACGACCCGTTACCGAACCGTCTGCGTTCGATCGGTGGCGCCGTGGACGTCGGCTACCTCGACCGTCAGATCTCCCACGACACACTCAAGCTCGCGATCGCCGAGCGCACCGTCCCCATCGTTCTGGTGGACGTGCGCAACGACGATGCGATCGTCTTGTGCCTCGACGCGGACGATCGCGTGCGCGCGGTACTGGTGCCGCGGGATGGGAGCGAATCCGCCATTGAGGGTCAGGGTGACGCACTCGCCGACACGCTGATTGCGCGTTTGGGTGTAGGACCCGTGTTGTCGGCGCTGGCGCCCATGGCCCTGCGGCCGGCCAACAGCGCCCTCTCGAGCGACTACCCACATAGCCCGGTCAGCCATGCGGAGCACGGCGACGAACACGAGCCAAGGAGCGCGCTCGACCGCACCCTCGCGCTCTTCGCCCGGGAGCGCCGAGAGATCCTCACCGTCTTCTTCTACGCGACGTTGTCCGGTGGGCTGAGCCTGATCCTGCCGTTGGCCGTGGGCGGCATCGTGCAGATCGTACAGGGCCGGCTCTACCTGCAGCCCGTGATCGTGCTGATCTCCTTTGTCGTGCTGGGCACCATCGTGGCCGGCATCCTGCAAATCGGTATTCTGAAGGTCGTGGAGCGCATTCAGCAGCGGGTGTTTGCCCGCATGGCACTCGAGTTCGCCTTTCGCATCCCACGGATGCGGTACGCGGCGTCGCTGGAGTCGAACCTCCCCGAGCAGATGAACCGTCTGTTCGAGGCGATTGCCATTCAGAAAGGTGTACAGAAGCTGTTGCTCGATGTGCCGACCGCACTGCTCACGATCGTGTTCAGTCTGCTGCTCCTCACGTTGTACAGCCCGTGGTTCTCCGTCTTCGCGGTCGGCGTTACCGCCGCGTTGTGGTTCATTATCCGGTGGACGGGGCCGGAAGGGCTCGAGACGTCGATCGTGGAGTCGAAATACAAGTACAAGGCCGTCCACTGGCTGGGGGAAATCGCCCGCGCGTTTCATGCCTTCAAGTACGCCGGCGATTCCACGCTCCCCGTGGAACGCATGGACGATGTCGTCACCGGCTATCTCAAGTACCGGCGCAAGCACTTCGCCGTCCTGGTGAAGCAGACCATCGCCCTGATCGGTTTCAAGACGTTCATCACCGCCGCCGTGCTGATCATCGGTGCGACGCTGGTGCAGAGCAATCGGCTGCTGTTGGGCCAGTTCGTCGCGGCCGAAGTGGTCATCGTGACCGTCCTGGCCGGCGTCGAAAAACTGATTACCAGTCTTGCCACGGTGTACGACGTACTCACCAGCGTGGACAAGTCGGGCCACGTGGCGGACCTGCCGCTCGAAGCCCGCGGCGGCCTCGCGCCGATTCACACGCCCGGCGTCGGCGTGGCGATTGTCACGAAGGACTTGCGGTATCGCTATCCCTCCGCGCGTTCCGCGTCGGTGGATGGCGTGACCGTGCAGATCGCGCCCGGCGAACGCGTTGCCATCATGGGCTCGGACGGGTCTGGCCAGTCCACGTTGCTCAAGCTGCTCGGCGGCATCATCGACGACTACGACGGCACGATTCGATTCGACGGCATCACCCTGCGTGACCTCGATCGGCCGGCGCTGCGTACGCGGATCGGACAGATGCTCTCGTGGACAGACCTGTTCGACGGTACCGTCGAGGAGAACATCAGCGTGGGCCGCTCGCACATCACGCCGCGCGATGTCCGTGAAGCCCTCGATGACCTCGCCCTCACCGACGAGATCCAGCAGTTGCCGCAAGGCATTCAAACCGAGATCACGAACGGCGGCCGCACCCTGCCCGCGTACCTCGCCACCAAACTGCTCGTGGCGCAAGGTCTGGTGGGCCGTCCTCGCCTGATCGTGCTCGATGACTTTTTTCAGAATCTCGACGCCGCGTCGCGTACGCTCATCACCAAGCTGCTCACCGATCGGTCCCGGCCGTGGACCGTCATCACGGTGTCGCACGACCCCCAATTGCTCGCCGCCTTCGACCGCGTGCTCGTGGTCGATCGCGGGCGGATCGTGTGCGAAGGCCCGTTCAGCGCATTGCGGGACAATCCGATATGCCGCAACCTGCTGCATGAGACGCCAATGACCACGGGAGCCTGAACACCATGGCCTTGTCCGATCTCGATATCGAACGCGAGCTCAAACATCTGCCGTTGGAAACCACGGCGTTGTTGGGCGAAGCGAACACCAGCCGCATTGTGTCGCGGTGGCTGCTGGGCATTCTGCTCACCCTGTTTCTGGTGCTCTTCTTGCCGTGGCAGCAGAGCGTCCGCGGCGAAGGGGCCGTCACGGCCCTCGACCCCTCCGACCGTCCGCAGGAACTGCCGACGCGGATCGATGGCCGCATCGAGCGGTGGTTCGTGCAGGAAGGGCAGTACGTCAAGAAGGGCGACAGCATTGTCCGCATCTCGGAGATCAAAGAGGAGTACCTCAATCCCAACGTGCTGCCGCTCACGTCGCAGCAGCAGTCGGCGAAAGAATCCGCGATCGGCGAGAAGCAGAACAAGGCAGCCGCCCTCAGCATGCTGATCTCGCAGCTCGAAGCACAGCGCGATTTCAAGCTGCAGCAGACCGCGAACAAGATCGAGCAGTATCGCGCGGAAGTCCGTCAGGCGGTGCTCGAAGACTCGGTGGCGCGCGATCAGCTGCGTCGCCGTGAGCGACTGTTCCGCGACACACTCGGCCTCGTGTCGGTGAATGAGTTGCAGGCGTTTCAGATCCGCGTGCAGTCGGCCTCGGCCAAGCTCGTTGAGAAGCAGCAGACGTTGCTCAGCACCCAGACCGAGCTCGCGAGCATTCCGGCCGAGTACGGCGAGAAGATCTCGAAGGCGCGCTCCGATCGGGCATCCACGCTGGCCGAGGTCAGCGAAGGACGGTCGGAGGTGGCGAAGCTCAAGGACAAGGTCGGCTCGCTCACCATCCGCAACGGGTTCTACCTCATCGAAGCGCCGCAGGATGGCTACGTCGTGCGCGCGACGAAGGCCGGCCAGGGCGAGATCGTGAAGGCGGGTGAGCCCATTGTCACCATTCAGCCCGCACGCCCGAGCAAAGCGGTCGAGCTGTTCGTGAAACCCATGGACGTCGCACTGCTCAAGCCGGGGCGCCATGTGCGCATCTTCTTCGACGGCTGGCCCGCGCTGCAGATCTCGGGATGGCCGCAGGTGGCCTCCGGGACCTTCGGGGCGCAGGTTGCCGTCATCGATCAGTTCCCGAACCGCGCCGGGCAGTTCCGCGTGCTGCTCGTGCCCGACACCACACACGATGCACCGTGGCCAGCGCAGTTGCGCCTCGGCACCGGCGTGCAGGGCTGGGCGATGCTCGACAACGTGACGGTCGGCTGGGAAATCTGGCGTCAGCTCAATGGCTTCCCGCTCTCCATCAATCCGAACGAAGCGCTGCCGGCAGACGCGGTCGCGGGTGACAAGAGCGCGGGCAAAGGCGGAGGCAAGAAGTGACCGCGCGTTCCTGTCTGGCGCGTGCCCTCGCGCTGGGCGCGTCGCTCGCGGCCTCGGTGTCGCTCGCCGCGCAGTCGGCGCCGGCCAAGCTCGACACACTCGGCCCGGCGTTCACGTTTCCGGTATTCATCGACGGCATTCTGGCCCATCATCCCGTGGCCACGCAGGCGCGCCTCGTTGCCGATCAGGCGCGTGCCGACCTGCGGACGGCGTGGGGCGCCTTCGATCCCACGATGACGGCCTCGTGGGATCAGAAGACCTTCGGTGGCACGCAGTACTACAACTACTTCGATGCGGAGCTGAAAATTCCGCTCCCTATCGGCGCGGACGTGACGCTGGCGTTCGACCGCACCATGGGCCGCTATGCCAATCCAGACCGGCGCACCTCCGGCAGCGGCACGTTCGAGGCAGGCATCTCGATTCCGCTGGGCCAGCGCATTCTCACGGACGAGCGGCGCAACGCGCTGCAGCAGGCGCGCGCCGCACGTGATGCCGGCGATGCCGACCGCACCGCCATCGTGAACAAGCTGCTCTTCTCAGCCGCGAAGGACTACGGCGCGTGGTATGAGAGCTGGCGCCGCCGGGCGATCGCGCAGGAAGGCGAGGCGTTGGCCGAATTCCGGCTGCAGGCGGTGCGGCGGCGCGTCGCGAACGGCGAGAGTGCCCCCATCGACACTATTGAAGCACTGCTGGAGCTCCAGCGCCGCGA
Source organism: Gemmatimonadota bacterium (assembly GCA_947462095.1). Classification (GTDB taxonomy): domain Bacteria; phylum Gemmatimonadota; class Gemmatimonadetes; order Gemmatimonadales; family Gemmatimonadaceae; genus Gemmatimonas. The sequence goes on along the minus strand of CANHNQ010000057.1, from coordinate 15,750 downwards.
AGTCACCCGCTTCGAGGCCGAGGCGTCGTTTTATCTGTCGTCGCTGGACGTAACCGCGTACTGGTGGGATGACGCCGGACGTCCGGCCGCGCTTCCCGCCAACGCCAAACCGATGCTGCTGGGCATCGAACAGATAGCGATCGACTCCACGCGTCTTCAGGAGTTGCTCGACCTCGCCACCCGCCGGAACCCGGATCTGCTGAAGGTGCAGGCGCGGATCAAGCAAGCCGAGGCACAGCGCCTGTTCAACACGCAGGCGCTGCTGCCGCTGGCGGAAGCCAAGCTGTCCGGGCTGGGGGCGAGCGACAGCGACGAGTCGTTTTTTGCCGGCGAGCGGCTCGACAACAACTACAAGGCCGGCCTGAGCATCAAGTCGCCCCTGCTTTTCCTCAAGGAGACCGGTCGATTCGCGTCGTCCGGCCAGCGCCTCGAATTTCAGCGTCTCGAGCGGGACCGCCTGCGGCGCGAAGTTGAATTCGACGCACGGGCGGCGATCTTCGACCTCTTCAACCTGGAGCGGCTCCGCCAGCGTCAGGTAGCAAATGTGCGGAATGCCGGTTTGCTGCGCGACGCCGAGCAGGTGCGCTACGAGAACGGAGAAGGGACGCTGCTCATTCTCAACTTGCGAGAGCGGTTGGTGCTGGACGAGGCGGTCAAACTCGCCGCGGTGGAAGCCAAGGTGGCCGGCGCCCGCGCTGCCTTGGCCGTCGCGACCGGTGACCGGACACTGCTGTTGAAGCAGAACTGACGCACCAGAGGTGGACAGGGGCGGCGGCCGCGTTTGATTACGCCCATACCTTCACCGTGCGAATATGCGTGACCGAGAAGAGTGGGGCCTGCCGGATGACGGCGGCGATCCTGATGAGGCCGAAGAGGCGCTCGACGACGAGGAGTTTCCCCTTGGCGACGGCGTCGCGGATTTCGTTGGCGAAGTGCACTGTCCGTATTGCGCGGAACCGGTGGAGATCACGCTGGATCCGGGTTCCGGGACGCATCAGCAGTACATCGAGGATTGTCAGGTCTGCTGTCGCCCATGGATCGTGTCCGTGAGCTACGACGACGACGGCACGGCCCACGTGCACGTCGACGCGAGCGACGATCACGATGACAACGATGCCTGACGAGGGGCACCTCACCGCGGCCGACCTGCGTCGCCTGGTGCCGGAGGCTCTTCGCCGGCCGGCGCAGGAGGGCGCCCGCTTGGTTGCGCTGCACTGGCTCGAGCAGCTCAGCGATGCGCGCGCCCGGTGGCAGCCGTCGGGCAGGCGAGTGGCGGAGACGCTCGAGCCAAGGGACGCCGCGCCGGTCCCGGATGCCGCTGATCCCGCGAACCGCACGGAGGCGGAAACCCTGCACCGCGCCCGCGTCGCACTGCGGCGGCTGCGCGCCGTGCTCCGTGAGCACGCGCGTGCGCTCGACGGCGCCGTTGACCGACGCACGCTCCGCGCGCTCCGGGCACTCGGCCGGGCCACCAATGCGGTGCGTGATGCCGATGTGCAGCGGTCGTGGCTGGACGCCGAAATGGAGCAGCTGCCCGCGGACGCCCGCAACGAGGCCGTCCACCTGCGCGCGATCCTCGACCAACGCGCCTCCCGCTCTTCGGCGGCCGTTACGCGCGCGTTCGAGCGACACTTCGATCCGATCTCGGACCGGCTCTACGCCCGTTTGTCCACGTATCTGCTGTTGCACCGCGTGGGGCTGCCGTCCACGCCGACCCCGTTTGCGCGGCATCTCGCCACGCGTGTCGAGCGCGCATCAGCGCGCCTGCGGCGCGATCTCGCGAGCGTGACCGGCGTGCATTCGCGAGAGGCGATGCACCGGGTGCGCATTCGGCTCAAGCGGCAGCGGGCGATGCTCGCGCCCTTCGCCAAGTCCCGCCCGGCGCTCGGGGCGTGGTACGATCTCGCCACGCGCGGCCAGGATCTGCTGGGTGCGGTGCGCGACGCGGATCTGTTGGCCGAGCTGGCGCTCACGTCCAAGCTTCCGGCGCTGCACCGCGCCTTGGGGGATGTCGCGCTCGGGCATTACGAGGCCTTCACGCTCGACTGGTGCCGGCGCGTCGACCTCGTGCTGACGTCTGTAGAGCGGGCCGTGGTCGAACTGCGGCGCGACAGCGCACCGGTGACCGACGCGGGTGTGCCGCTCGAGATCGAACGGAAGTATCTCCTCACGCGCGTACCGCCCGCGGCCGCTGCCGTCCCGCCCACGCTGATCGAGCAGGGGTGGCTCCCGGGCAACGCGTTGCGCGAGCGATTGCGCCGTTCCACGCATCCCGATGGCACGGTCACCTGCTGGCGGAATGTGAAGCTTGGCCCCGCGCAGGCGCGCGTCGAGATCGACGAGGGCACGAGCCGCGAGCTCTTCGACGCGATGTGGCCCCTCACGGCGGCCGCGCGCGTGCGGAAGCAGCGGCATGTCGTGCGCGATGCCGCGTACGCGTGGGAGATCGACGTGTTTCTCGACCGTGACCTCGTGCTCGCCGAAGTCGAGCTCTCCGGGCTCGACGACCGCCCGTCGCTGCCCGACTGGCTCGCGCCCTATGTGGTGCGCGACGTCACGGGCGAACCCGCGTACTTCAACGCCGTGCTGGCGCACGCCGAGCGCACGCCGCGTTGAGCACGTGAGGAGCATACGCCCGTGCTGACCGCCCTGATGCCCATTCGCGATGTTCGGGATCGCGTCATCGGGTACGGGGTGTCCACGTGTCCGGACGATCCGCGCCGAGCCGGCTCGGATCCCGACGGTGATGCGCGACGTCTCGTGGACATGGTCGGGGCACTCACGCGACTTGCCGGGCGGAGTCTGGTGGTGCCGATCACCCCCGCCATCGTGCGTGAGGGGGCCATTACCCGCTTTGCGTCGACCGACGCCGTCTGGCTAATGGCCACCGAGTCACTCGACGACCCGTCCACCCGGCGTGCCGTCGATCGGCTCATCGGCGCCGGCTTCCACTTCGCGCTGCAGGGCTTTCCCGAAGGCGAACCCCTCCCGCCCTCCCTGGTGGGAAGCACGATCGTGCTCGATGCCGCGCACGCGCTGCCCAGTGCCCTCGAATCCCGGGTGCGGGCCCTCCTTGACGCGGGACTCCGGCCGCTCGTTCGCGGCGTAGACGATCGCCTGACGCGGCACCGGGTCGTGCAGGCCGGTGTGCCCCTGTACAGCGGCCGCCTGTTGGCGCGCGGTGCCGGAGTGTCGGCGGATCGAACCACCGAGGGCAGCGTCATCCGCGCGATCACGATGCTGGCCGCGTTTGCCGATGGCCGTCCCACCGATTCCTCATTCGACCGCTTCGTGCACGACGATCCGCATCTCGCGGCGTCGCTGCTGCGGGCGATGGGGTCCGCGTCGCTCGGGGTGCGCGGCCCGCGGTCGGTCACGCACGCCATCACCATGCTCGGACGCGACGCCATCATGGACCGCCTCGTGTCGGTCGCGGCACGATTGATCGGTGAGGCCGCGCACGACCCTGAACTCGGATTCATCGCGCTGCGCCGTGCGCGCGCCTGCGAGCGTGTGGGGGCCGCGCTCGACAACGGTCCGCATCCGCGCATGCGACTGATTGCCGGCCTCCTCTCCACGTTGGAGTTCGCCCTCGGTGGCTCGGCGCCGATCCTGGCCGAGCGGCTGGCACTCCCGGTCGCGCTGCGCGACGTGATGGTTGAGCGGCAGCTGCCGCTGGGCCAGTTGCTCGACGTGATCGATGCGCTCGAACAGGGGTGGTGGGATGATTTCGTGTCGCGCTGCGGCCGGATCGCCATCGCGCCGGCGGTCGTGGCCGACGCGTGGCTCGCGTCGTGGCGTACCGCGCGCGACGAGCTCGGGATTACGCGCAACGACCTCGGCTGACCCGATGCGGCTCTCTCTGTCCCCCCGCGTTGCCCCCGTACCGATGAGGATCCACCGCTGATGAGTACGACCGCCCGCGAATATCTCGTTCACCGCTTTCAGTCCGATGCCGCCGTGTTGCGCGAGCGTGTGGCGCTGATGGCGCGCGGCACGAAGGTACCCGGTCCGGATGCCGCGACCTCGGGCCGCATGGCCGACGCGTGCGACGAGGTCGCCGCGATGCTGCTGGCCATCGCCGGCAACGGCCACGCGGACGCCGAGCTCGACGCCATCATGGCGCTGGTGCCGCTGCTCGAACATCGCGCGGCCGAGCAAAGTGCCGTGCCGGCCGTCCGCTCGGTCTACGCCGGTGCCGCCACACGCATCCGTGAGGTGCGCTCCGCCGAGGCCCAATCGTCACAGGCCGAGGGGAACGCCACCGAGGAGCTCGACGATGCGGAGGCCGTAGACGAGGACGTGGACGAGGACATGGACGAGGCCGATCTCGCGGACGACGACGTGGATGACGACGATTTTGCCGACGACGATGTCCTGTTCCCCGACGACCGCGCCGACGGCACCCCGTAACCGATGCGCGACGACGAGGAGCAGTCACCGCCGGGCAAGGTGCGACTCGACAAGTGGCTCTGGGCCGCCCGCTTCTTCAAGACGCGGGCGCTCGCGGCCGAGGCCATCGACGGCGGCAAGGTCGATGTCAACGGGGACCGGGCGAAGCGCGCCAAGCAGGTGCAGGCCGGCGACGAGATTCGGCTGCGCCAGGGGCCCATCGAGTGGCAACTCCGCGTGAAGGATGTCGCCGAGCGCCGGGGGTCCGCCGAGATCGCGCAGCGGCTGTACGAGGAAACCGCCGACGGCCAACGGAAGCGCGCGGTCGCACAGGAGCAACTGCGGCAGATGCCGGCGGCCTTCGCGTTCGGCGACAGCAAGCCGGGCAAGCGAGACCGCCGAGCCATTCGTCGCCTCAAGGGCGATGGGTGACCCGTGAAACCGTCACGGGGCGGGAACCGCTTCGTGATTTGCCATTCATCCGGTTATTTTTGTGACAAAAGCTTACTACCTTGTGCCAAGCTCGACCGGATCGGTCACCGCATAGCGCCGGTGTTGCGCCCCACCGTTCGCTCCCGTCACGGCATCCCGCCGCATGGCTCCTCTTCAACCCGATACGCGTATGCGGATTCTAGTCATCGAAGACGATAATCTCGTCGCGGATCTGATGCGTCAGGTGCTGATCGACGATGGCTATGACGTCGACGTCGCGCCGGTCGCTGACGAGGGGCAGCGCCTCGCGCTGGCGACGCCCTACGATGCGATCGTACTCGATCTCGAGCTCCCCGACCGCAGCGGCCTCGCCGTGCTTCAGGACCTACGCCGAGCGGGCAGCACCACGCCGATCGTGGTGGCCACGGCGCACGATACGACCGCCGATGTCGTGCGCGCGCTCGATGCGGGCGCCGATGACTACCTGCAAAAGCCGTTTGCCAACGAAGTGCTCGCGGCCCGTGTGCGCGCAGCGATCCGCCGCGGTGGCGCGCGCTCGATGGAGCGTGTGAGTTCCGGTGATCTCACGCTCAATCGCGTCACGCACGAAGTGCAGTGCCACAACAAGCTGGTGAACCTCACGGCGCGTCAGTATGCGCTGCTCGAGTTTCTCGCCATGCGTGCCGGTGAGACGGTGACCCGGCCGATGCTGCTCGAGAATGTCTGGCACCTGCAGTTCGATCCCGGATCGAACGTGGTCGACGTGCATGTGGCGCAGCTCCGCAAGCGGCTCCGCGAGTCCGGCAGCGTGGTCGACATCCGTACCGTGCGCGGCGAGGGCTATTCGCTCGACCTCGGCTGATTGGTCGGCGTAGCAGCCACAGCGAGCGCCCGCGCGACGATCTCTCCGATCGACTCGCCGGGCGCTCGCTGCATAACGGGGATCCGATCCGCGGACGTCGCGCGCACGACGTCGGCATCATGATCGGCATCGCCGGCGATAATCACCGTGATCGTTCCCTCCCCGATCGCTTTGGCGAGCTCCGTCTGCCGACTCGCCACGCGCACCCGCGCGCCCGCCGCGCGCAGCTGTGCATCGCACGCGGCGCGAAACGGGCGATCGGCGGAGTACACCACGATGCGTGGCGAGGTCATCACGCAATCCTACAGCGCGGCGATCGCCGAGATCTCCACGAGAATACCACGCAATGAAGCGCCGACGACGGCCCGGGCCGGGTATGGCGGCGAGAACACGGTGCGGTAGACGCGATCGAAGGTTCCCCAGTCGTTCTCATCGGCCAGATACACCGTGAGGCTGACCACGTTGGCAAGCGTGGCGCCGCCGGCGATCAGAATGCGCTCCATATTCGCCAGCGTGAGACGCGTCTGCGCCTCGACGTCGCCGGCGATGATCTCCCCGGTGGCCTGATCGCGCGGCGTCTGCCCCGACACGAACATGAGGCTCCCGACATTTGCGGTGCGCACGCCCGGAGAGTAGGCTCCCGCAGGCGCCGGCAGGTTGGGCAGCACAACCGGAGTCCACGGACGATCGGCGGGTGCGTCAGCGTGTGGCATTTTCTTGGTCTCGAGGCAGAGGGGGGGGCGCGATGGCAACGTATCTCGAACAGCTCGAGACACCGGTACCGATCGTTGACTTGGATCGGCTCGCGTTCAATCTGGACCGGATGGCGGCGTACGTCACCCTGCACGGTCTCCGGTTACGCCCGCATGTGAAGACCCACAAGTCGCCACGTATCGCGGCGGACCAGCTGCGCCTCGGCGCCGTGGGGCTCACCTGTGCCACGCTGCGCGAAGCGGAGGTCATGTCGGAGGTGTGCGACGACCTGCTCGTGGCGTATCCGCCCGTTGGTGCGGCCCGTCTCGAACGGCTGGCGCGGCTGCCGCAGGATGTCCGGGTCACGGTCGCCGCCGACGATGCGAACGCGCTCGATGCGCTGAACGTGGCCGCCCGACTCGGTCAGCGTCGGTTCGACGTGCTCGTGGAAGCCGACCTCGGTATGCATCGCGTGGGGGTGACGTCCCCGGCGCGTGCCGTGGCCATCGCGCAGCAGATCGAGCGCGCGTCGGCGCTCAACTTCGCGGGGATGCTGTTCTATCCCGGCCACATCCGCGAGGCGGTCGGCGAGCAAGGCGGCGCCCTCACTCAGCTCGGTGAGCATATCGCCGAGTACGTGTCGGCACTGACGGAGGCCGGATTGCCCCCCCGTGTGGTGAGCGGCGGATCGACCCCGGCCGCATGGCGCATGCACGAAGTGCCCGGCGTGACGGAAGTGCGCCCCGGGACATACGTGTACAACGACCGCACCACCGCGATGATCGGCGCCTGCGATTGGGATGATTGCGCCCTGACCGTGCTCGCCACGGTCGTGAGTGTGTCGGTAAAGGGTCAGGCCGTGATCGATGCGGGCACCAAGGCGCTGGGACGCGAGCCATTACGTGCCGATGGCGACGGGTATGGCGCGCTGCTCGATCACCCGGAAGTCGTGGTGTCCCGGATGTCGGAAGAACACGGCATCCTCGATCTCTCCAAGACCACGTGGCGCCCGCGTCTGGGCGATCAGGTGCGCGTCGTCCCCAACCACGTGTGCATCGTGGTGCATCTGTTCGACGAGATCATCGGGGTGCGCGGCCACGCGGTGGAAACCCGCTGGCCCGTGGCGGCACGGGGCCGCGGACCGGCGCTCGACGAACTCGCGGACGGGCCCTCCCGCCCGCGCGCCGTGTAGGGGTAGGTCGCGGGCGGCGCAGGATCGGCCTACGCGCGTGCGATCGGCCCCGTACGGCCGCGTGAGAGCTTCACGAGATCCATCGGCGCCAGCGAGAGCTCGAGACCGCGACGGCCGGCGCTCACGTACACGCGCGCGAACGCGAGCGCACTCGCGTCGACCACCACGGGCAACTGCTTCTTTTGGCCCAGTGGGCTGATTCCCCCGACCACGTAGCCGGTGGCGCGCTCCGCCGCGGCCGGATCGGCCATGCGCACCCGCCGGGCACCGACCGCGTCGGCGAGCGCCTTGAGATCGAGCATCATCAGCACGGGCACCACCGCACACACGAGCCCGATCCCTTCGGCGTCAGCCACGAGCGTCTTGAACACCGTGGCGGGCTCGAGCTGCAGGGCGTCCACGGCTTCGCGGCCGTAGGACTCGGCGGCCGGGTCGTGCTCGTAGGCGAGCACGTCGTGCGCAATCTTGGCCTTTCGCACGAGCAGGATGGCGGGCGTCATTCTGCAAGATTGCCGCTAGCTTGCCTCAGAGCCACCGCTTTCTCCGACCATGACCACTCTTTCGCCACGTCGCATTCTGCTGGTGGACGCCGACGCGTTCTTCGTGGCGGTCGCGCGTCAGGAAGATCCGGAGGGTGCCGGCCAGGCGACCCTCCTGATCGTCGGCGGCCGGCCGGGCTCGCGCGGCGTGGTGTGCAGCGCCTCGTACGAGTGCCGCGCCTATGGTGTGCGCTCGGCGATGCCGATCTCGCGGGCGCTCAAGCTGTGCCCGCAGGCCACCTGCGTGCCGGTGCCGCGCGGGGCGTGCAGCGCCCGCAGCCGGGAGATCCAGCAGGTGCTGGCCACCTTTGCGCCGGTCGTGCAGGCGTCGAGCATCGACGAGTGGTACTGCGACATGGGCGGCACGGAGGCGCTGTATGGGCAGGAGTCCCTCGAGGCCACGGCGCACCGCATCCGGGACGCGGTCTTTGCCGCCACCGGCCTCACGGTGTCGATCGGCGGCGGAACCTCGCGCCTCGTGGCCAAGATGGCGGTTGAATTGGCCAAGCCGAAACCGGGCACGGGCGCGACCGGCGTGCGCTGCGTGCCCCCAGGCGAGGAAGCCGGTTTTCTGTCGCCGTTCCGACTGGCCGACCTCCCGATGGTCGGGCCACGCTTCTCCGCCACGCTGGAGCGCATGGGCCTCGACACCATCGCCGATGCGCAGCGGTGGAGCGTGACCGATCTGCAGTCCCGCCTCGGAGAACGCGCCGGCGCCTGGCTGCACCGCCGCGTCCGCGGTATCGACGACAGTGCGGTGACCCCGCGCGAGGTGCAGAAGCAGGTGAGCCGCGAAGACACCTTCGGGCGCGACCTGCACGACGATGAGCAGCTCGAGCGCGAGCTGCTCCGTCTGGCGGTGCGCGTGAGCGCCGACCTCCGGCGTCAGGGGCTCCGGGCCAAAACGGTCACGGTGAAGCTCAAGGATGCCGACTTCAAAACCCGATCGGCCCAGCGGACACTGGCCCACCCGATCGAATCGGAGAAGTCGGTGATCAAAGCGGCACGGGTACTGTTCCGGGCGCTCCGCGGGAAACGGCGCGTCGGGGTCCGGTTGCTCGGGATCGGCCTGTCGCACTTCGACGATGAGCCCGACGGAACCGCCCCCGCCGTCCAGCTGGGATTCTTTGCCCCCCCGCCGGCGCCGGCGCACGAGGGGGAGCCGGTCGAGAGCGCCAAGGACCGGGCACTGACTCGGGCCCTCGATCGGATCCGCGACCGGTACGGGAGCACGGCCATCCTCCCGGCTCGGCTCGTTGATCAGGCACGCGATACCGGGCCGAGGGTGGAAGAATGACGCGGCCGTGTATAGTTTCCACTCGGTTCCGCCCCGGCCCAGGGGCGCTCATCCGTGCTGGCGTGTCCGTTCAACGCCGTTTGCGCTTTCCTGTCGGGGTGTCTTCATGAGTGTCGCGTACGATCCGAACAAGCTTGGCTGGCCTGCGGCCGCCGTGACCACTGTGGCCACGTTGGGGCTGCTGTTTGCGGCCTACACGATCCACAACAATACGTATCGGCATCCGCGCGACCCGATGAACTTCCAGGTGTACCACGCGGAAGACAACGCGCAGCACAGCGCCCCCGCGAGCCACGGCGAGGCCGCGCACGAGGCAGCGCCGGCCGCCGAGGCCAAGCACTAAGCCGCGTCCGTGGCGGTGAGGGCATGAGCGCTGCGATCCTCCGGGATCGCAGCGTTTTTTGTGCCGTTGCACAAGCATAGCTTTTTACTATGTATTACGATTGAACAATCGTTTTGCCCTTCAGGTCTTCCCTCGCCATCGTGCGGTATGACGCTCTTCACCACGATGCAGGCCAACCTCCTGTCGCCGATTCCACTCGCCTTCGCCCTCGGGGTGATCGCCCGGTTGGTGAAGAGCGAACTCTCGCTGCCGAAGGATCTGTACGCCTCGCTCTCGATCTATCTGCTCTTCGCCCTCGGCCTCAAAGGTGGCGTCGAGCTGTCGCACGCCTCGTTCGACGCCGTGCTCCTGCCCGCGGGCGCCACGCTCCTGCTGGGTACCATCACGCCGCTCATTACCTACGCCACCATGCGCTATGTGGGGCGCTTCGGTGCCATCGACAGCGCCGCGATGGCGGCCCACTACGGCTCCGTGAGCGCCGTGACCTTCATCGCCGCGCAACAGTTCGTGCAGCGCGTCGGGACGCCGGCGGAAGGGTTCATGCCCACGCTGCTCACGCTGCTGGAAAGCCCCGGCATTCACATCGCGCTGTTTCTCGGGGCCATGCAACGCGCCAAGCTCCAGAAGGCCGCGGGCACCGTGACCGGCGGTGGCATGGGCGCCGTGCTGCACGAAGTCCTCACCGGACGCACGATGATCCTGCTGGTCGGCGGCTTGTTCGTCGGCCTGCTGATGGGCGGCTCGGGGTGGACGGCCGTCTCGCCCTTCTTCGACAGCGGCTTCAAGGGCGCGCTCATGCTGTTCCTGCTCGAGATGGGCATCGTGGCCGGTGCCCGTCTCGGAGATCTCAAGAAAGTGGGGCCGTTCCTGCTGGCGTTCGGCATGCTGATGCCGATGGTGAACGGTGCGATCGGCGCGCTGCTCGGGACCTGGGCCGGACTCTCCGTGGGCGGGGCCACCGTGCTCGCCACCATGGCCTCGAGCGCCAGCTACATTGCCGCGCCACCGGCCGTGCGCCTCACGCTGCCCGAGGCCAATCCCACCTACACACTCACCGCCGCGCTGGCCATCACGTTCCCCTTCAACATCCTCGCGGGCATTCCCATCTATCACACCATCGCGACTGCGTTGAGCAGCTGAGGCGCGCGTCATGCACACCCATCCCCTGAAGCTCATCACCATCATCGCCGAACCGGTGCTCGAGCCGCGCATCACCACGGAGCTGCGCACCCTCGGCGCCACCGGATTCACCGTGGTCGACGGGCGAGGCGCCGGGTCGCGCGCCCTGCACGCCGCGGAAATTCCCGGCGTGAATATCCGCATCGAAAGCATCGTCACGCCGGCCGTCGCCGAGCGCATCGTGGAACACATCGCGGCGCAGTACTTCACCGACTACTCCGTGATCGCCTATGTGAGCGACGTGGCCGTGGTGCGCGGCGAGAAATACGAAACGCTGCGCGACAAGGCGCATCGCTGATGCGCATCGCGCGCTGTTCCTCCCGGGGCGGTCCCTCCCGCCCCCACGCATGATGCCTCCGTCGCTGAACACACTGAACTACCAGCACCTGTTGTACTTCTGGACCGTCGCGCGCGAAGGGAGCATCGCGCGCGCCACCACGGTGCTGCATCTCACGCAGCCAACGATCAGCGCGCAGATCAAGCTGCTGGAGCAGTCGCTCGGTTCACCGTTGTTCCTCCGGCGCAGCCGCTCACTGGTGCTCACGGAGACGGGGCAGCTCGTCTTTCACTACGCCGACGAGATCTTTCGCACCGGCCGCGAGCTGACCGACGCGCTGGTGCGCGGTGGTGGCCGCGCTCCGACGCGTCTGGTGGTCGGCGTCTCGGACTCCCTGCCCAAGCTCACCACGTGGCGCTTGCTCCGACCGGCGCTCGAATCGACGCCGGGATTGCGGCTCACCTGCCGCATTGACAAGACGGAACGTCTGGTGGCCGACCTTGCGGTGCATGCGCTCGACGTGGTGCTGGCCGACGCCCCGTTCTCGCCCTCACTGCCGGTGGCGCTGTTCAATCATTTGCTTGGCGAGTGCGGCCTGACCGTGTTCGGTACCGAGGCCCTCGCGGCGAAATACCGGCGCAAGTTTCCGGGATCGCTCACCGGCGCCCCATTCATCATGCCGACGGCAAACACCGCGATGCGGCGATCGCTCGATGCGTGGAGCGTGTCCGCCGACGTGCAGCCGCTGATCGTGTGCGAGTCGGAAGACGTGGCCTTGTTGCAGGTGTTCGGCCAGGAGGGCATGGGGCTGTTCGCCGCTCCAACGGTGGTGGAGGCACAGATCCGCCGTGCCTACAACGTGCGGGTGGTGGGCCGCCTCCCCGACGTGCGAGAGCGGTTCTACGCCATCAGCGCCGAGCGCAAACTGGCGCATCCGGCCGTTGTGGCGATTACCGAAGCCGCACGCGAAACACTGCGCGGATGAGGCATTCGAAAGGGCGGTGGTTTACCGCGGCACCGTGAACCAGAACTCGCTGCCCTTACCCACCTCGCTCTCCACGCCGATTTCTCCGCCGTGGGCTTCGACGATCCCTTTCGCAATGAAGAGACCGAGTCCCGACCCCGCGCGCAGGAGACGCGGCGCCTGCCAAAAACGTTCGAACAAGCGCGGGACATCGTTCGCGGACACGCCCGGGCCGGTATCGCGCACGCTGATGCGCACATGGTCATCATGACACGCCGCCATCAACACGATTTCCCCCCCGTGCGGCGTGAAGCGCACGGCGTTCCCGAGCAGGTTGGAGAGCACCTGCTGCAGCCGCTGACGGTCGGCCTGCACCGGCGGCAGATCGTCGTCGATGCGCCGGATGAACCGGAGGACCGCGTCTTCCATGACCGGCTCGAACATATCCGCCGATTCCTTGACCAGTTCCGTGAGCAGCACCGGCCGACGCTCGATGCGGAGCCGCGAGGTGGAAATGCGCGATACATCCTGCAAATCCTGAATCAGGCCGTCGGCTTGACGGGCCGCCCCACGGATCGCCTCGACGTCGTCCCGGTCCATCAGCGGGCGCGCATCGTCGAAATCACGACCGAGCACCGCACCGGTCAGCATCACGATGGCGTTGACGGGATTGCGCAGATCATGTGACACGATCGCCAGCATGTCATCCCGTTCGCGCACGGCCCGACGGGACTCCTGATACAGTCGCGCATTTTCAAGCGCCAGCGCCGCCAACCCGGCGAACTGATCGGCCACCCGGACTTCGTCCGCGCTGTGCTTCGCTCCCGGCGTGGTGCGTACGAGATGCAACGCACCGATCGCCCGTCCGCCAGCGCGCAGCGGCACGATGAGGACCGCACTGGCGCCCAGGGCGGCCGCCCGCTCACGTGAGAGGGGGTCGTGAAAATTCGCCGTCAACCACGAGCTGACCTCGGTGATCAGCTGTGCCTCCGTTTCGTGCGCCACGCGTCCGGCGCTCGCGGCGGGGAGATCAGCCTCGAGCGCTTCGGACGCGCGCGCCACGAGCCCTACCGCCTCGTCGAGACGATGCGGGTCCATGTGCGCGGCCGCGGCGCGCCGCATGTTCCCCTCGGGCGTGAGCAACTCGAGGAGGCTCCAGTCCCCCAGCCGTGGGACCGGCAACTCGGCGATCGTCGCCATCGTCGATTCCACGTCCAGCGACGCGGCAAACACCCAACCGGCCGTCGCGAGCAGCTTCTGACGGTCCTCGTTGCGTCGCCGCTCGCTCACGTCGCGCAGCGTGACCATGAAGGTGCGTTCGCGATCGATCGTCACGCGGGCGATCGAGGCTTCGGCCGGGAACGCCTCACCGTTGCGTCGAAGACCGGCGATTTCCCGACGCTCCGCCATGCGCCGGGATTCGGTGCTCCCCTCGGCAAAGGTGCGGATATGGCCGCGATGCACCGCGCGCGCGGCCAGCGGGAGCAGCCGGTCCAGTGGCTGCCCCAGCATCTCCTCTTCACTCCACCCGAAGATGTGCTCGGCGCCCTTGTTGAAGCGCACGATGCGGAAATTGTCGTCAAGCGCGATAATGGCGTCAGCGGCGATATCCACAATTGCCGCGAGCGCTGCATTCGAATGTGTGTCAGCCATGGCACGAGAATAGCTCGTCCGGGCGGTATTCTACCAGTCAGCGGCCGAATGCGTTCAGATTGGCGTATCGGCCGCCCCCTTGTTCGACCACTTCACGCCGACGTGCTGATGCGATGGACCTCGATTCCCCGCCTGCCGGCCGCAGCCCTCGCCTTCCTGCTGGTCGGCGCGGTCTCGCCGCTGCTGGTGAGTGCCGATCCCTGGCGGAACCGGATCTGGTTCGTCGGTCTCCTGCTCACCGGCATTCCGGTGGCGTGGCGCACGTTCGCCGGGATGCTGCGCGGAGAGTTTGCCTCCGACGTGGTCGCGATGCTGGCGATTGCGGGCTCGATTCTGCTGGGTCAGCCCTTGGCCGGCCTCGTGGTTGTGCTCATGCAGACCGGCGGCGAGGCGCTCGATGCCTACGCGGTGGCGCGCGCCTCGAGCGCGGTCGCCTCCCTCGAGGCCGATGCGCCGCGCACGGCCCATCGGGTCGTGAAGGGACAGGTGCAGGACATCGAGGCCATCGAGATCATGCCCGGCGACGATCTGCTTGTCAGACCCGGTGAACTGGTGCCCTGCGACGGCACGGTGGTGAGTGGCGCATCGCACGTGGACACGTCTCGGCTCACCGGCGAACCGATCCCGGTGCGCGCGGCCGAGGGGACCGCGCTGTTGTCGGGCAGCGTGAATCAGGAGGGGGCGCTGACGCTTCGCGCGGTGCGCACCTCCCAGGACAGTCAGTACGCCCGGATTGTGGAGTTGGTGCGGTCCGCGCAGGCGTCGAAGAGTCCGCTGCAACGGACGGCGGACAAGTGGGCGGTGTGGTTCACGCCGCTCACGCTGGGGGCCTGCGTGATGGCGTGGTTCGTGTCACACGATTGGAATCGCGTGTTGGCGGTGCTCGTGGTGGCCACCCCCTGCCCCCTCATTCTGGCGGCGCCGGTGGCGATCATCGGTGGCATCAACCGGGCGGCGAAACGATCCATCATTGTGCGCAACGGCGGTGCCCTCGAAGCGCTGGCCTCCGTGAACTCGGCCGTCTTCGACAAGACCGGCACGCTCACCGTGGGAAAGCCACGCGTGCATCAGGTGGTCACCGACGATGGCATCGCCGCCGACGCGATGCTGGCGATCGCCGCGGCGGTGGAGCAAGGCTCGGGGCATCTGCTGGCGCGCGTGATCGTGGCAGAGGCCGAGTCACGCGGCGCCACGATGGTCATGGCCACGGAGTTGGTGGAGACCGCGGGTCGTGGTGTCACCGGGATGGTCAACGGCCGCTATGTGGCGGTGGGCTCGCCTGACTTCATCCGCGAGCGTGTCCCGTCGTTGGCCGCGCGGCTGGCGGCGCTCGAGGTGGGATCGTCGGGGTTGCGCGCGTATGTCGCGACCGATGGCAGTCACGGCGGCGTGGAGAACGGTCAGGTCCCGTCGGTGGCCCGCATTGAGTTTGCCGATGAGCTGCGTGAGGAACTGGCGCCGATGTTTGCCGAGCTGGCCGCGCTGGGGATCCGCGACGCGTATCTGTTTTCCGGGGACACGTCGGAGAACGTGGCGAAGATCGCGAAGGCGGTCGGGATCACGCAGTACGAGGGCGACCTGACGGCCGAGGCGAAGGTTGGGCGCGTAGCGGCGCTGGAGGCGCGCGGACGTCGGGTGGTGATGGTGGGCGACGGCACCAACGACGCGCCGTCGTTGACGACGGCGACGGTGGGCATCGCGCTGGCGGGCCATGGCGGCGGCGTGGTGGCGGAAGCGGCCGACGTGGTGTTGTTGATCGACGATCCGCGTCGCGTGCCCGAGGCGGTGCGGATCGGACGGCGGTCCTTGATGATCGCGACGCAGTCGAACTTTGTGGGGCTGGGGCTGAGTCTGGTGGGGATGGGCTTCGCGGCGGCCGGGATGCTGACGCCGATCGCGGGGGCGCTGATTCAGGAAGCGATCGACG
>CANHNQ010000056.1 GCA_947462095.1 Gemmatimonadota bacterium | reverse complement strand
GCGTTCGATGTTGCGCAGCAGACGATGCTCGCGCGGCTCGGCCAGCGTGATCGCGACACCCTCACGACCCGCACGACCCGTGCGGCCGATCCGGTGCACGTACGACTCGGCGTCGGCCGGCACATCGAAATTCACCACGTGCGACACGTGCTTCACGTCGAGGCCACGCGCGGCGACGTCGGTCGCGATGAGCAAATCGGTTTTCCGCGTGCGGAACTTGGTCATTACGCGGTCGCGCTGATCCTGGCTCAGGCCGCCGTGCAGCGCGTCGGCGCGCAACCCGCGCGCCATCAGCGTTTCACTCAGCTCGTCCACCTCGGTGCGCGTGCGGCAGAACACGATCGCACTCGTGGGCTGCTCGATGTCGAGCACGCGCGCCAGCGCCGTCATCTTGTGCGCCCGCGGCACGATGTACGCGACCTGACGGACGCGGGCCGACTCGCCCTGCGGCACGATTTCGCGGTCGATCGTCACCAGCACCGGATCACGCAGCTGACGCTTCGCGATGCTCGCAATGCGCGGCGGCAACGTGGCCGAGAAGAGCGCCGTCTGACGCGACTTCGGCGTGGCCTCGAGGATGGCCTCGAGATCTTCCGCGAAGCCCATGTCCAGCATCTCGTCGGCCTCGTCCAGCACGACGGTCTTGAGCGACGACATCTGCAGCGTATGACGACGGATATGATCGAGCGCGCGTCCCGGCGTCGCGATCACCACGTCGACCCCGCGCTTGAGCGCGCGGACCTGCATCTCCATGGACGAGCCGCCGTACACGGCCAAGGCACTCACACCCATCGGCTTGCCGTAGCGATGCACGGCTTCCGCCACCTGCATGGCGAGTTCGCGCGTCGGGACGAGGATCAGGGCCGACGTACGCTCAGCGCCCTTCGCACTCGTATTCACGCGGCTCAGCAACGGCAGCGCGAACGCGGCGGTCTTGCCGGTACCGGTGGCCGCCTGGGCCAGGACATCACGTCCTTCCAGCAGCGGCGGAATCGCGGCGCGCTGGACGGGGGTCGGTTCTTCGTAGCCCAGCGCAGCGAGCGCCGAGGCAATGCGGGGGTCGAGCCCTAACGCCGCGAATCCGGTTTCGCTGACGTCGCGCCCGCTGTTCCGTGCGGCGACATCGCGCTCGTCCGGCTGTTTCATATGTCAAGTCTCCTTTGAGATCTGCAATCTATCCTAATCCGACCCCGAGATGTGGTTCTACCGGGCGAAACAGGCGAGATTGTCAGTCATCATGACCGATACCACGCTTCCCTTTGAGGTCCGGCACTCCCCGATTCAGGGCTTCGGGGGCTACGCGACGCGCCCGATCGAGGCCGGCACGCGCATCATCGAGTATGCCGGTGAGCGACTGACCCCGGACGCGGCGGAGGCCCGCTACCCCGACGTGATCGGCGAGCGTCACCACACCTACCTGTTCGCCATCGACGACGAGGTGGTCGTCGACGCGGCCGTCAACGGCAACGCGGCGCGGTTCCTGAATCACTCCTGCGCCCCGAACTGCGACGCGGTGATTGACGACGGCCGGATCTGGATCGACGCACTGCACGACATCGAAGTGGGCGAGGAACTCGTGTACGACTACGCGTACATGCTGCCGGAACGCCATACGCCCGCGGCCAAGAAGCGCTTCCCCTGCTTCTGTGGTGCGATCACCTGCCGCGGAACCATCCTCGCCAAGAAACGCTAGCCCGGCTGACCGGCCGCTACAGCGACCCTGCGGACGTCTACGTACATTTACGGAACTCAATCGTTGAACCTCGCGTGGAGCCTTGGAGGCCGTATGCGTTCGTGGGTCGTGATGTCGGTAGTGGTGATCGGGTCCGCAGTCGCCTGCGCCCGGGGCGCCAAGGAAGGGGCGGTGCAGGAAGTGCGTCCCGTGGCGTCGGCGCCGGGCGGCGCCGCCGCGCGTCCTCAGGGGCCCCGCCGGGTGCCCCCGACGCCCATGAAGCTCGACACGCTGCGCCGTGAGGCGGTGGCCGAGCTGATGGCCACGCTCGTGGGTCGCGAGAACGAACCGGCCGGCACGGTCTTCAAGAATGTGAAGCTGCACAAGACGATGCCCGCGAAGGAGTTCGTCACGATGATGGACGAACAGTTCGGTCGCGGCCTCGGCGTGAACTGCACCGGCTGTCACATGGACAACAAGGACTACGCGAGCGATGCGCGGAAGGACAAGATCATCGCGATGCAGATGGTGAAGATGCAGCGCGACATCGACGCGAAGTACATCGCGAAGGTGAAGGAGCTCGACGATCCGCGTCCGAAGACGACGTGCGTGATGTGCCATCGCGGAGCGGGCCATCTGACCACCGATATGGAGGTCCCCACGGCCCCCGTTCCGCAGCGCAAGCGCGGTTGAGCCGTCGCTAGTCCCGATCGCGGACCGGCCGCATCATCACGCGGTCGGTCTGGAGATCGGCCCCCAGTAGGAATTCCTGGCTCCCGACGTCGGTGAATCCGTGCTTCTCGTAGAAGCGGATCGCGCGTGGGTTGCGCTCCCACACCCCGAGCCAGATCGTGGCGCCACCGCGCGCCCGCGCGGTCTCAACGCACGCCGCCATGAGTCGCGAGGCCACGCCCCGACCATGCCAGGCGTGCGCGACGTAGAAGCGCTGAAGCTCCACCGGGTGCTCGGTGGAGGACGGCGGTACCGTCGGGGCGGCCGCACCCAGACGCAGGAGCGCATAGCCCACCATGGCGCCATCCACGTCAGCGATCAGACACACGCACGTGGGAGCGGCAATCTCCGCTGCCTGCTTCGCCGGCGTGAACGCAGCGGACAGGTACGCCTGCATGTCGAGCGGATCATTGTCGGGACCAAACGTTTCAGCGAACACGTGCGCGGCAAATTCGGACAACGCCTCCGCGTCGGCTGCGGTAGCGAAGCGGATGGCGAACATGCCCAGCGGGTGGTCGTGCGCGGCGTGGTGCGTCATGCCGAACGATAATGCGCGGAACGCATGCGGTACGCCTGGCGGTCGCGCGCGAGGCTCGGGTTCGAGGCTCGGGTTCGAGGCTCCGGCGCGCGGCGGCGAAATGCCACTGGTGTAACGGCCTCAGCCACGACCGCTGGGCCATCGTGATGGCGAGCCGGTGCGTGTTGCCGAAACAGTGACACCGCGTGCGTCGCGCCAATCACCGGTGGACCGTATGTTGTGGTATGAGGGCGACGTGGTCCCCATGATGCCGGTGCATTGGCAGCGCATGACCCTCTCGGTCTTCCCGTGGCAGACATCCTCGACACACTCCAGACGTCTCTGGAGGGACGCTACCGGTTCGAGCGCGAGCTCGGACACGGTGGCATGGCCACCGTCTATCTGGCGCACGACTTCGCGCACGACCGCGAGGTCGCGATCAAGGTGCTCAATCCCGAGCTGTCTGCCACGATCGGCGCCAATCGCTTCGAACGCGAGATCACGATCGCGTCGCGGTTGCAGCACCCGCACATTCTGGGGTGCTACGAGTCTGGCAGCACCGACGGAGTGCTGTACTACGTGATGCCCTTCGTGAAAGGCGAATCGGTCCGCGATCGACTGGATCGGGAGGGACAGCTTCCCGTCGTGGACGCGGCGCGCATCATCCGTGAAGTGGCCGACGCTCTCGGGTACGCGCATGCGCAGGATGTCGTGCATCGCGATATCAAGCCAGAGAATATTCTGTTGCTCGAAAACGGCCACGCCCTCGTGGCCGACTTCGGTATTGCGCGCGCGGCCACGGAGGGGGATGGCCAGAAGTTGACGCAGACCGGCATCGCCGTGGGTACGCCGGTCTACATGAGTCCGGAGCAATCCACCGGCGAAAAGGTCGGCCCCGCCGCCGACATCTACAGCCTCGGCTGCGTGCTCTACGAAATGCTGGCCGGTGACCCGCCGTTCACCGGCAAAAACGCCATGGCGATCATGGCGCGGCACGCGATGGACACGGTGCCGAGCATTCGCATCATCCGCCAGGCCGTGCCCAACGAAGTTGAAGAGGCGATCTACGCGGCGATGGAGAAGTCGCCCGCCGACCGGCCGCGTACAGCCGCGGAATTCGTCGCGATTCTGGGCACGCCGCTTGGCGAAACGTCCGTGCGTCGGGTGGACCGGTTCACGACGATGCGTCGCATACCGACGCTGCCGGAGCCACTGAAGACGCCATGGTTCACACAACCGATGCTGCTGGGCGGTTTGCTCGTCGTGGGGCTCATCATGGGTGGCGCATTCTGGAAGTTCGGCAGGGCGGGGCCGGTCACGCTCAAGACCAGCGGACTCGCCGCCGATCGCATTGCGGTGCTCTACTTTGCTGATGCGTCACGGAACGGCGCATTGGGGTATCTCGCCGACGGTCTCACGGAATCGCTGATCGCGTCACTGACCGGTGTCACGGGGGTGAACGTGGTGTCGCGTGGTGGCGTGGAGCCGTGGCGTGGCTCGTCGGCGCCGAATGACAGTATCGCGAAGCTCCTCGATGTCGCGACGCTCGTGCGTGGTGATGTCTCGCAAGAGGGCGATAAGCTGCTGGTGAACATCCGTCTCATCGATGGCGACGGGGACTTCGTCCGGAAGACCGCGAAGATCGCGGGGAACGCATCGAACGCGCTGGCACTGCGTGATTCACTTGCCTCGCGCGTCACGACGCTGATTCGCGAGGAACTCGGTCGGCAGGTGAAGCTGCGCGAACAGCGTGATGCCACCACGAACACCGAGGCGTGGGAGACGGTGCAGCGTGCTGAAGTAGAACGTCGTACGGGGGAAGCGGCACTGAAGAGCGGCAATGCCGGCGGTCTTGAGCGCGCCTTTGCCGCGGCCGACTCGTTGCTGCGCATCGCCGAGGGGATGGATGCCAAGTGGGGCGAGCCCTCGGTGCTGCGGGCGAATCTGGCGTATCGTCGTTCGCGCCTGTTGCAGGGGAATCCGCCCGCCGCTCGCTCATGGATCGATTCGGGCCTCGTGTATACCGAGCGCGCGTTGCAACGCACGCCGAATAATTCCGATGCGCTCGAGATCCGCGGCAACCTGCGCTACTTCACGGTACTGCTCGGGCTCGAACCGAACACGGAGAAAGCCACGGCGCTGGTGGACGCGGCACAATCCGATCTCGAAACCGCCACGCAAGCCAATCCGCTGCAAGCCGGTGCATTCGCGACGTTATCGCATCTGTACTATCGCACCAAGACGAATGTGGACGTCAACATGGCGGCCAAGCGGGCGCTTGAGGCCGATGCCTTTCTGTCGAACGCGGACGTGGTGCTGAGCCGACTGTTCACGTCGTCGTACGACTTGAACAACATCGATCCCGACGCGATTGCCTGGTGCGACCAGACGCAGCGCCGCTTCCCGGCGTCGGCCAATGCGGCGCGCTGCCAGTTGCAATTGCTGACCACGCGGTCGCGGCCGGCGAATGGGGCGGCGATCGGGACGGCGTGGGCGCTGGCCGACTCGGTGGTCATGCGCTCGCCCAAGCCGCAGCAGGCCATGAAGCGGCTGGAGGGCGATCTGATCGTAGCTGCTGTGCTCGCACGCGCTGGTCTTGCCGACAGTGCGCGCCGGCTGGTGCAGCGTTCGCACGGCGACGCGGACACCGACCCCAAGCGCGACCTGATGCTGCGCGCCGCGTTCGTGTACACGATTCTGGCCGATACCGCCGCGGCGGTCGACGCGCTCACCGTGTACTTCTCGCGCAACGACGAGCGTCGTGCGGCGTACGCAAACGATCCGGGCTGGTGGTTCAAGCCAATCGCGCTGTCGCCTGCGTACCAGAAACTGGTTGGGCCCGCGCCGTAGCGCATCGCCACAGCAGATGCTCAGCTGTAGGTATACGATGCGATACCGTTCAGTTGCTTTGACGAATTGCACGACCCAGTGTTCGCTGATGATGTGTGCTGTCCCACTGCCGGATACGCGAGGGCGTCGGCAAGATGTGACATGGCATCGTGCCGCGGAGGCTGAATTGATGCGCCGATTGCTCGTTGTGCTCAGTAGCTGGACGATCGTGCTCCTTACCGCGTGTGCAGACCGCGGCACCACGGCGCCAGACGCCCGGGTATCTCCCCGATTCACACTCGACCCCAATGCGATTCCGTGTGAGGACATCTCGTACACCGAGATTGCGGGCTTGATCAACACCGTGTTCGGTGCCGGGTCACCAGATGCCAACGCGGCGCTGGGCAAGTGGAACAACATGCAGAAGCAGAAGACCGACGGTCACCTCGCACTCGTCGTTGAGAAGACGTGGGACCTGATCGACTTCATCGTGACGAAGCAGAAGCAGAACAAGCTGCCCGCCAACGAGGCGTCGCAGCGCCTGGGGCGTGCGTTGTTCTGTTTCGCCGGCATCGATGCCACGCTGCCGCAAACGAGCAATGCGTGGGTGGTCTATACCAGCGATGCGGTCCGCACGCTGGTTACCGACGACGGCCATGCCGGCCTGCGACTGACCGGTGGCAACGTCGACGCCACGTCACTGATCGCGATCGTGCCATCGGCGGATACGTTGAACACGAACCTCGATACGTATCCCGTGGTCTACGAGTTCAGCAAATACCCCTCGAACCGGTTCACGTCGGACGTGGTGGCGGCGGTGTGCGGCGCGATCGACGCCAATACGCCGGACGACGTGCTCGACCGGCTCGTGCTCGGGCACAACGTGGATGGCACCGGATTCGAACTGCTGGCCAAGGTGTCGGTGGATTTCCTGAACTGCGGTAATCTCGTCGCCAACGGCGCAACACCATCGCTCGGTCAGCGAGTGCTCGCCATGCTGTTGCCGACCATGTTGTACGCGGTCGGCCCCGGCGCCAGCGGTATCGGCGGCACCTTACTCGAGTTCAGCCCGATCGGCCCAGTGGATCCGCGTATCATCGTAACGCCGAATGCGGCCGGCGCGAGCGCACCGATCGGATCACTCGTACTCCCGTCGCCGGCGGTGACACTCCGTACGCCGAATGGCACGTTGCTGTCAAACATTCCGGTGCGCTTCGCGATCACCGGTGGCAGCGGCAGCATTGCCCCCGTGTCCACATCATCGAGCAGCACGGGCGTTGCCGCCAGCAGCACGTGGCGCCTCGGTTCGATCACGGGCAGCAACAGCGCCTCAGCAACGCCGACCACTGGCGGCGACGCCGTGAGCGGCGTCGTATTCGTTCCGACCGTGCGTTTCTTTACCGCCACGGCAACGGGCCCCACCGGGGTCGACATCAGCGGTGGTCCGGTTGCGGGCTCCACATACACCGCCGGATCGATGCTACCCACGGCTACCATTCGCGTGGTCGGCGAGCAGAACCGCACGGTGGAGGGCTACACCGGCGCGATCGTGGCCAGCGCGATGCAGGGCGGACCGCTCTTCGGCACGGTGAACACGAATGCCGTGGGCGGTGTCGCAAGCTTTGCTGATCTCTCGATCCAGAAGGCGGGTGCGACCCAGCAGCTCCGTTTCACCGCGGACACGCTGTTCGCCAGCACCGGCATCTTCGCCATCGGCGCCGCCTCGGCGTCATCGCTCACGATGAACGGCGGCAACAGTCAGTCGGCACCCGTCGGCACCGTGCTCGGCGTCTCGGCCGGTACCGTTGCGCCCTCGGTGCTAGTGAAGGACGCGTACGGCAACCTAGTGACCGGGCAGTCCGTATTCTTCTCGCCCAGCAACAACTCGGCAACCGTGACCGCTCTGCAGAATCCGACCGCCGCCACCGGCATCGCCTCGGCCACCTGGCAGCTGCAGTCGGGCACGAACGAGATGGTGGCCAGCCTCGATGCGACCCCATCGCTCGACGAGTCGCGATTCAAGCTGTTCACCGCGACCGGCACGACCACGAGCACCCCGATCGTCTCGTGCGCGGTCGGCAATCAGAAGGATCCCATCAACCAGTACGTGGTCCGTGTGGATGGGTCGACCAAGTCGGTCACCGACGCGAAGTTCTATTTCTCGGTCACCGGCAGCGCCAACGCCCTCACGCCCTACAGACTTCGTGTGGACGCGCGGGTCTATGACCGCTTCGGCGTGATGATCGGGCCGGTGAAAAGTTCGCAGGTCTCGCAGGTGTACCTGCGCGGCAGTAACTCGGAGCAGAAGGAAGCCACCTTCACCTTCAGCAGCGCCGTGACCTCCGGCAACAATACGAAGATCGTGTTCACGATCGTCCCGACGCAGGCGCTCTCCGGTACCATCAGCTTCAACGCCGGCAATTGCTCGCCCGGTAACACGAAGTGCACGGTGACCAATGCGTGCAAGGCGGTCAATGAATCGCCCATTGCCGCTCCGTTGGGCTCCGTCTATCGCCTCAGCCCCGCGGTCAAACTGTCAGGCTACTAACGCCTGCCGTGGTACAAACAACGGAGGGCCGCTGCCCCGCAGCGCCCTCCGTTCTCTTTTCAAAGCGCCGTTAACTGTTAGCGCTTTTGATTGTTCGCGCTTTTTATTGTTAGCGCTTTTGATTGTTCACGCTTTTGATTGTTCACGCTTTTGATTGTTCACGCTTTTGATTGTTCACGCTTTTGATTGTTCGCGCCGTCACGCCCCAGCGCCCTTCATCCTTCCCCCACCGTCACCATCACCTCTCTCACGCCATTGTTCCCGTAGCCGAACCGGTTCCACTGAATGCGCTCGGGTTGGGTGTTCCCCGCGGTGTCCGTCGCGCGGCTCCGGATCGTCGCCGTGGCCGCGTCCGGCAGCACGAGCTCCGCCTCGAACGGGGTCCACGCATACGCCGACGCCGGCGTACCCAACGCCGCATCGATCCAGATCGGAGCGTCGTTCACCGCCAATTCCACGCGGGCGATCGCACCCGCCCCCGACCATGCCCAGCCCTGCACCAGCACGGCCCGCGCACAGCGACCACCGTCTATCGGTGACGTGACCATCGACTTCACACGCGTGCGACGCACCGGCTCGATCGCGCCGTCCACGTCGTAGACATAGCGTTGCTGCTGGAAGTAGCCGGTGAAGGGTGTCGTGATCGCGTCCAGCCGCGTGAGCCACTTCACACTCGCCATGCCGTACCATCCCGGCACGATCAGTCGCGCGGGGGCACCGTGATCCATCGAGAGCGGAACGCCGGCCATGTGGGTGGCCACGATGGTGTCCGGATGCATGGCATCGGCGATCGGCAGGGCCCGCGCAAAGCGGACCTCGCCATCGGCGTCATCGCGCGGGCCTGCATCGGCCCCGACCCCGAGAATTTCCACCACACCCGGTGCGAGGCCTGCACGCTCGAGCAGCGTGCGGAGGGACACGCCAGACCAGGTTGTCGTGCTCACCGCACCGAAACGCCATGGTTCACCCGAGGGCACCGGGTCGAGACCGAGGCGACCGTTGCCCGCGCATTCCATCGTGACGGTCACGTGGCGCTGCGGGAGATCGGCCAGTTCGTGCATCGCCAGCGAGAACGGCGCGTGCACGGCACCACCGATGTCGATGCGATGCGCGGCATCGAGCGGTGTCAGCGCAAAGTTGCTGCGCACATACACACTGGGGGCCGGTGTGATCGGCGCCGCGAGTACCCGCGCGGGGGTTTCCGCGCACAACGGTTCGGCACGCACCACATCGAGCGCGGAGTCCACGGACGCGTCGGCCGTGGTCGGGGCAGTGAACGAAGCGGACGGGATAGGAATATCCTAACGCAAATGGGGTGGGACTTCGGGACGGGTGAACGCACTCGGGGTTCGTGCGTCCCACGGCGTAGCGCTCTGCGCCCGGCTGAAGCCGAGGGAATCGAGACGCTGCATGAAGTGGCGATCGAACAGCACATTCGCCCCCGGCGAGAGCGCTTCGTCGCTCGGAATCGCCGCCACGCGCACTTGCATGCGCATACCCGGCACCCGATCACTGACGGCGCGGGCGAGATTCTCGAGGGCCGCCAGTGACGACGGCTGATGTGCGTAGAAGAGCAAGGCGGTGGAGCGACTGCTGATTGCACGGCGCGCCGACGGCGCCATGACCTTCGGTGCGTCGTGTGTCCACAGGTTCATGATCACCCATACGCGGACCGTGACATCGGTGAGGCCGCGGGCCTGCAAGCGCGCGCCGAGGCGCGTGTAGTCGTCGAAGG
The DNA here is from genome assembly GCA_947462095.1 of Gemmatimonadota bacterium. Lineage (GTDB taxonomy): Bacteria > Gemmatimonadota > Gemmatimonadetes > Gemmatimonadales > Gemmatimonadaceae > Gemmatimonas. The sequence continues at coordinate 10,658 of CANHNQ010000056.1, read as the reverse complement.
CGAGCAGCGGGAGGATATTCTCGATCACGCCGCCGTCGGCCTGCAGATGCCCATCAATCATGACCGGCGCGAAGATGCCGGGAATCGCCGTGGCGCCCTTGATGAGCTGGCGAGTGCGCGCCACGGCGGCAGTGGTGGTGCCAAACTCGTCGCCCATCGACCACGCGCGACCGATCCCCAGATCGAAATCCGTGGTCGCGAAGACGAGTTGCTGATCGTTTGCAAAGGCCGCGCGCAGTTCGTCGCCTAGTGGGCCGTCGAAGGTCTGCGCGATCGTGCGGTCAAAGCGCGTGGAGTTCACCAGCCCGCCCGTGCGGCGAAGCCAGAACCACCAGTCGAGCGACGGCGCGAAGCTCTTGGCCGATCGGGCATACAGCGCGGTCACGGTATCGATCGCACTGCGCGTACCAAGCAGCGCATACGGCGCTTGCAGGGCACCCGTGCTGACCCCGGTCACCAGATCGAAGCGTGGCATCGCATCGGTAGGACGCCGCTGCCAGCCGCGCAGGAATCCCACACCGAACGCCCCATCCTGCCCGCCGCCGGAGAGCATCAGCACATCCACGGTGCGATCGCCACGTGTCACGGCGCGACGCACCAGACGCTCGATCACGCTGTCGCGCAGCGCGCGATGCTGCGCCTCGATCGCCACGGCATCGCGCTGCAACGCCGCCACGGTGGTCGGCGCACGGGTTATCGCCGCACACCCGGCACAGAGGGCCACCGCCGACGCCAGCCGCACGAAAGTCGTCACTCGCATGCGCGGAATCTAGCGCCGTTGTCGCGCCTGCGTCCGATTCCCGGTGTCCCGCATGGCGTCCGTAACACGACCGGGGTCCGCTGGGCGGATTACGACTCGCGGACGGCGCGTCGCTGAATGGTGCCGGTGAGCGTCGAGCCGGCCAGATTGACGAAGATCGTCCCGTCCGTGACGGACAATTCCAGCGTCATGCGCCGGTCGAGCTTTTCGGCGATGGCGTCGATGAGGTCGCGATCGAGCGCATACAGCTCGATCTGCTCGGCCCGATGGATCTTCTCACCCTCCCACTGCCGCCACAACTGCGCCGGATCGCGATGCGTGTAGATCGCGACCCGGGGGGCGGCCTTGCTGGCCTTGTGAAGCCGAGCGGCATCGGGTGCCCCGAGCTCGATCCATACCGTCAGGCTCCCCGTCAGGTCGCGCACACTCAGCGGTGGCTCGTCGGGATCGGAAATGCCGCGCGAGAACGCGATCCCTTCCGTGTATTCGAGACAGTAGGCCAGCAGGCGCGCCACGAAGTACTCCGCCGACTCCGACGGGTGCATCGCCATCCGGAACTCGAGGGACTCGTACACCCCACGGTCGACGTTGGCCAGCGCCACGTCGAACGCGTACATGGTGGAGGTCAGCGCCATGGGCGGCGCTGACTCACACGCGCGACGTCGGGCATGACGTCAGTCCCGGCAGTACGTCAACCAGCCGTGCGTATCATCCACGCGACCGTGTACGACGTCGAGATACTGCTGCTGCATCAGCGTGCTGATCGGTCCCGGCTTGCCCGCACCGATGGTGATCTTGTCGATGCTGCGCACCGGCGTGATTTCGGCCGCCGTTCCGGTGAAGAACACCTCGTCGGCCATGTACAACATCTCGCGCGGGATATGGGCCTCACGCACCGGGATGCCGGCCTCGCGCGCGAGCGTCATGATCGTGTCGCGCGTGATGCCGCCCAGAATCGTCCCGTCGAGCGGGGTGGTCACGAGCGTGCCACCCGACACCAGGAACACATTCTGCCCCGAGCCTTCGCTCACCATGCCGCTCGGGCTCAGCGCAATGCCTTCCGTGTAGCCGTTGGCCAGCGCTTCCATCTTGATGAGCTGACCGCTGAGATAGTTACCGGCGATCTTGGCCATGGCGGGAATCGTGTTCGGCTCCACGCGATGCCACGAGGAGATGCAGGCATCCACGCCGTTCTCGAGCGCACCGGCGCCGAGGTAGGTGCCCCACGGCCAGCAGGGAAGATAGACCTCGACCGGCGCACCCGTGGGCACCATGCCGGCCGAGCCGTACCCGCGCACGACCATCGGGCGGAGATAGCACGACTCCACGCCGTTGCGCGTGATCAGTTCACGCGACGCGTCCAGGAGCTGGTCAATCGTGTACGGCACGTCCATGCGATAGATCTTGCACGACATCAACAGCCGTGTGAGATGCTCACGCATCCGGAAGATGGCCGGACCGCGCGGCGTGCTGTACACACGGACCCCTTCGAACGCGCTCGAGCCGAACTGCACGGAATGGCTCAGTACATGAATGGTGGCATCCGCCCACGGGATGAACGCACCATCGCGCCAGATCCACTGGGTCTCGGCAATTTGGCTCATGTTCGGAACGCTGCGGTTAGGAGAAAGGGGAGGGCTACAGCAGTGAACGCACGGCGCCGCCATCGACCAACACGGCCTGCCCGGTCATGAACCCGGCACGTGTGGAACACAAGAAAGCTATCACCGCGGCCAACTCGTCGGGGCGCCCGAGGCGGCCCACCGGCGTTTCCGCCGTCCACCCATCGAACACCGACTCGCGGCTCTGACCGGTGCGCGTGGAGGTGGCACTGGCCAGCGCATCGAGTCGCTCGGTGGCGGTGAATCCGGGGAGTACCGAGTTCACGGTGACGCCATCGCCCGCCACTTCATCGGCCAGCGTGCGCAGATACCCCGTCACGGCGGCCCGCAGACTGTTGCTGAGCACCAGCGATCCCTGCGGACGCTTCACGGCGAGGGACGTGATCGACACCACCCGACCCCATTTCCGTTCACGCATCCCCGGCACGAACGCCCGCGTGAGTTCCACCACGCTGCGCAGGAGCAGCTCACTGGCATGGGTCCAGGCGTCCCACGAGTGCGACAATGCCGCGCCGGTTGGCGGTCCACCAGTGTTCGCCACCAGAATGTCAACGCGGCCATGGGCCGCCATCGTCTGCGCCACCACGTCGGCGATGCCGGCGTCGGTCGCGAGATCCGCCACGATCGCGGTGACGGATGCCCCGAGCGCTTCCAGCTTCTCCTTCGCGCGGCCGACCGAGGCGGCATCGCGCGAACAGATCACCAGCGTGCACCCCTCGCGCGCAAACTCTTCGGCCGCGGCGAACGCGATGCCACGACTCGCGCCGCAGACCAGCGCAATTTTCCCTTGGAGGCCGAGGTCCATCAGCGCGTCCCGCGGAGATAGTCGTCGGTCTTGTCGATCCAGTCCTGACGCGGCGGATTGAAGATGTCCACGTCGAGCGTGTCCTCGAGCGCTTCGGCGCGATGCCGCACGTTGCTCGGGATCACCAGCACATCGCCGGCGCCGACGTCGGTGTACGTCTCGCCCGGCGCGTCCGCGTGTTCACCCAGCCAGAAGCGCAGCGTCCCCGAGAGCACGTAGGTGAACTGTTCGTTGATGTGCTCGTGCGCCGGCACAATCGCTCCCTTCTTCAGATAGACGTGGGCGAGCATCATCTTCTCGCTATAGATCAAGCGGCGACCGATGAGCGGCGTGAGCTCTTCGATGGGCAGGTCGTTCCAGTTCTGCTTGCGGAGGTCGGACATGGAGTGATCGGATGAAGGGAGGGGGGACGGGGCCGAATCAGCGATTGGCCACATAGACGGCCTGCTGCGCGAATCGCGGCTCCTGAATTTCGCGCACCAGCGCACCGGCCAGCGACGCGCGGGAAATACTGCTGCGCATCCCGACGGACAGCGCAGGGCCGATCTCCACCGCGTCGGTGGCGGCCTCATCGGTGAGACGCGGTGGCTTGACCAGCGTCCAGCCGGCCAGCGTGCTGTTCCGCACGAGGCGCTCCTGCTCCGTGCGATCGGCCACCATGCCCTCATGCGCCGATCGCTGCACGACCCTGCGCATGATGCGCATGAACAGCGATACGTTCGACGGCATGCCGCCCGTCATTGCGCCGGTCACCACGAGCAGGCGCTGCTGCGACTGCACGTGCATGGCCGCGATGATGTGCTTGGTGGCCGTCGCACAGAACGGAATGCGCGCATCGGGGTGCGGCCCGAACAGGACGACCACGGCATCGGCGCCGCGCAGGACTTCACGCACCGCCGTGGGATCATTGAGCGAACCCACCACCACCGTGGCCGACGTCGGCACCTGTTCGGAGGGTTTGGCCCGATAATGCAGCCGCAACGACATCCCGGCGTCGTTCGCGCTGGCAATGAAGGCGTGACCCGTCCGCCCTGAGGCGCCGAACACGGAAACGATCATGAACTCCTCTGTCGGATGGCGGCGGGCGCGATCGGGCACGGCGCTCGCATGGAAGTATGCACCACCATCTTCCGCACAGGCAGCCACCACGCCGGAGACGGAACCGGACCTGCTCCGGCCACACGGCGCGACGCCCCCGCCAACCGCCGCGCACCGCGGTATGTTCTGAGCGTACCGAGAGCGGCACGGCGGCAGTCGGGGTACATGTACCCAACATGCATCCGGAACTGCCGATGCGGGAGCATCGTGCCCCGCGTGGCACGCCGTTCTTTCCTTCACGATTCGAGTCGCATGACCGTCTCCACGCCATTCGTCCCGTCGGATATCGAGATCGCGCAGCAGGCGCGCCTGCGCCCGATCACCGCGGTGGCGGCCGATCTCGGGCTCAGCCCCGACGACATCGATCAGTACGGGCGCTACAAGGCCAAGCTGCCGCTCGCCCTCGCATCGCAGCCCCCTAAAGGACGATTGGTACTGGTCACGGCCGTCAGCCCGACACCGGCCGGTGAAGGCAAGAGCACGGTGAGCGTGGGGCTCTCGCAGGCGTTTCGTCGCCTCGGCCACAATGCCGTGCTCTGCATGCGCGAACCCAGCCTCGGCCCGGTATTCGGGGTCAAGGGCGGCGCGGCCGGCGGCGGTTACGCGCAGGTACTCCCCATGGACGACATCAACCTGCACTTCACCGGGGACTTCCACGCCATCGCCAGCGCCCACAGCCTGCTGTCGGCGATGGTCGACAATCACCTGTACCACGGCAATGCCCTGGGCCTCGACCCCAAGCGCATCGCCTGGCCGCGCACGATCGACATGAACGACCGCGCCCTGCGTCAGGCCATTATCGGCGTGGGGGCCGGCAACGGCGTGATGCGCGAGGAGCGGTGGGTGATCATTCCCGCCAGTGAGGTCATGGCCATCGTGGCGCTCGCCTCCGATGCCGAAGACCTCGAGCAGCGCCTCGGCAACATCATGGTCGGCACCACCAGCGGCAAAGAGCGCACGCCCATTCGCGCGCGCGACCTGCAGGCCACGGGTGCGATGTCCATGCTGCTCAAAGACGCGCTGCGTCCGAATCTCGTGCAGACGCTCGAAGGCGGTCCGGCCATTTTGCACGCCGGTCCGTTCGGCAACATCGCGCACGGCTGCAACAGCCTGGTGGCCACGCGCGCCGGACTGGCGCTGGCCGACCTCGTGGTCACCGAAGCGGGCTTTGGCTCCGACCTTGGCGCCGAGAAGTTCTTCGACATCAAGTGCCGCGCCGGTGGACTGAACCCCGAGGCGGCGGTGCTGGTGGCCACCGTGCGTTCACTCAAGATGCAGGGTGGGCTGCCCAAGAACATGCTCGATCAGGAAGACCTGGGCGCGCTCGAGCGCGGGCTGCCGCATCTCGCGCATCACATCACCAACGTGCGGCAGTTCGGCGTGCCGGTGGTGGTCGCGATCAATCGCCGGCTCTCCGACACACCGGCCGAATTGGCGATGGTGGCTGACTACGCGGCGAAATACGGCGTACGGGTGGCGCTGTGCAACGTCTGGGCCGAGGGCGGTGCCGGCGGCGAAGCGCTGGCCCACGAAGTGCTGGCGCTGCTGGACGCCAAGTCGGCCGACTTCCGTCCGTTGTACGACACGGCGCTGCCGATCCGGGAGAAGATCGAAACGATCGCCGCCAAGGTGTACGGGGCCGACGGGGTGGACTACTCGCCGGCGGCAGAGAAGTCGATCGCGTGGCTCGAGCAGCACGGCATGGGCGCGACGCCGGTGTGCATGGCGAAAACGCAGTATTCGCTCTCGGATGATGCGTCGAAGCTTGGCGTGCCGACCAACTTCCGCATGACGGTGCAGGAGGTGAGCGGGTCGGCAGGGGCAGGCTTCGTGGTGGCCAAGTGCGGCGACATCATGACGATGCCGGGCTTGTCGAAATCGCCGGCGGCCGAGCGCATGAAGCTGCGCCCGGATGGCACGATCGAGGGGCTGTCGTAGCGCGTGCTCAGTCGCGGCGCGTGATGAGGGCAGCACCACGCGTCGCGTTCTGAATCGCGTGCTCCATCGCCGCCACACGCACGCGCGGCACGCGCACAGAGAACTCCGCGTCCACTTCGAAGCGCTGCTCCAGCAGTTCGGCATCGTACTCAGGCCATAACTGTTGCAGCGCACCGATCGCGCCGTAACTCACCTGCACCGTCACGTCCACGCTGTCCACGCGTTCCGCGCGCGGCATTCCGGCGAGCGCCTCCTGCACGGCACCGCCGTAGGCCTTCACCAGGCCGCCGGTACCCAGTTTGGTGCCGCCGTAATAGCGGGTGACCACGGCGGCGATTTCGCCGACGCCGCTGTGTAGCAGCACCGTGAGCATGGGACGGCCGGCTGTGCCGTGCGGCTCGCCGTCATCGCTCATCCCCACGCGGTCGTTGCTGCCCGGCGCCCCGACCACGTACGCCCAGCAATTGTGCGTGGCATCGGGGAACTCGGCGTTCATCGCCTTGATGAACGCCTGCGCCTCCTCACTCGACTGGACCCGCGTGACCGTACAGAGGAACCGGCTGCGGTCGATCACCAGCTCCACGCGATGCTGCTGCGCCGGAACCGGGTAGCGAGCACCGGGATCAGTCACGACAGATCAGTGGTCACGGACGACTCACGCGTACGGGCTGTCTCCACCGCCACGCGAGGAGCCGCCGCCGCCACCGCCGCTGCGGCCACCGCTGCTCCCGCCGCCCTGCCCGCGATGCGGTGGGCCACGACGAACACGGCCGGCCGCACCGCTCTTGGGAGCACCACCGGCGGCACCGGTGCCACCACCCGATCCGCCCCGGCCACCCTGCCCGCCGGTGGACGGTCCGCGCGATTCGCTCGTCGGGCGGGCGGGAGCGGCCGGACGGCCGCCGGACGGCGCCGCGGGACGTGCACCGCCCGACTGGGCGGCATTGCGACGCTCCACTTTGGCGGCGGCACGCGCGCGGTCTTCCGCCTTCTTCTTGCGGATCTCCGCAATGCGTTCGGCCAGCGGCACTTCCAGCTTGGTCTGCGGCTTCGCGCTGTAGTCGAAGTCAGGCACCGTCACGCGCGGCAACGTTTTCTTGATCGCGCGCTCGATCTGCTTCAGCTCACCTTCTTCGTCGGGCGACACGAACGTGAACGCTTCACCGGTTGCTTCGGCACGCGCCGTACGACCCACGCGGTGGATGTAATCCTCGGCGGCCAGCGGCACGTCGAAGTTCACCACGTGGCCGAGCGCTTCCACGTCGATGCCACGGGCCGCGATGTCGGTGGCCACCAGCACCTGATACTCACCGTCCTTGAACCCGGCGAGGGCCTGCGTACGCTGCGCCTGCGACCGGTTGCCGTGAATGCGCTCGGCCTTGATGCCGGCGGCCACCAGCTGCGCCGCCAGGCGGTTCGCGCGGTGCTTCGTGCGCGTGAACACCAGCGCCTGCGGCATGTCACCGCGCTTGAGCAGCGCCACCAGCAGTCCGCTCTTCAGATCCTGCGACACCGGATACACGGCCTGCGTGATCCCCACGGCGGGCGCCGCCTGCCGCTGCAGGTTGAGCGTGAAGGGGTTGCTGAGCATCTCCTTCGTAAGCGCGGCGATCGGCGCCGGCATCGTGGCGCTGAAGAACAACGTCTGCCGCTTCTTCTGCGGCAGGTGACGCAGCACCTTCTTGATCTCGGGGAGGAAGCCCATGTCGAGCATGCGATCGGCTTCGTCGAGCACCAGGTACTCGAGATGCTCAAGCTTCGCGTACGGCATGCGGAAGTGATCGAGCAGGCGACCCGGCGTGGCCACGATGACATCAGCGCCACTGCGGAACGCATGTTCCTGCGGTCCCATCCCCACACCACCGAACACCGCCGCGCCCGTGAGCGGCGTGTGTACCGTGACGTCGTTCAGGCTTTCGACGATCTGCGCCGCCAGTTCACGCGTGGGCGTGATCACCAGCGCGCGCGTGGTCCCGCGCGGCTTCTCCATGAGGTGATGGAGAATCGGGAGCAGAAACGCATACGTTTTGCCGCTGCCCGTCATCGCGCAGGCGAGGACGTCACGTCCCTCCAGAGCCGGCGGAATTGCTTCGGCCTGAATCGGGGTGGGACGGGCAAAACCGAGTTCCTTGAGGCCCTGCTGGAGACTCGGATGCAGTTGCAGCGAAGAAAACGACGGCGTAGCGGTCACGTAGAGTTGGTTCGGGACGTCAGACAGGATAGGGGAAAGGTAACCCACTGAGGGTGACGGTGCGGCTGAGTCCGACACCCTGTCGCCATTGACGCCTGACTGAGAACGTCTGCTGCCGCGGCACACGGCGCGTTGGCACGAACGGCGACGCAAGGCGTGGACTCCCTCCCCCACGCCACAATCGTGACCCACTCCAAGGGCGTTCGTGACACAACCATGATGGAGCGATCGGCATTCTCCACGAAGGGTCCCCTTTGATTTTCCCTTCGCACTCCGTGCCCATGCCTGCGTTTCGCTCCCTTCGTATATCCGCACTCCTCGGTGCCTTGTCGTTGCTCGGCTGCAGTGACTCGTCGACGTCGCCGGCACCCGTCGTCTCGTACCCGGCCAAGGCCGTCGACGCCAGCCCCGTCACGTGGGGCACCCAGGGCGGTATCGCCATCGTCGGTGGCTACGGCTCGGCGGTCGTGGTCGATCCCACGGACCCTGCGGTGTTCTGGATCATGACGGACCGTGGGCCAAACGTCGCGACCAGCGTGGCCAATCGCCTCCTGTTTCCGCTCCCGAATTTCGTGCCGACCATCGGCAAGTTTCGTCTCGTCGGCGACTCACTGCGGCGCATCGGCGTGATCGACCTGAAGACTGCGACCGGCGTGGCAATCAGCGGACGGCCCAACCCGGCCGGGCAAGGCGCCACCGGTGAGTCGGGAATCGACGCGACGGGCGCCGCGATCACCCCCGATCCGGACGGCCTGGACAGCGAAGGGCTGGCGCTCGCGGCGGATGGTACGTTCTGGGTGGCCGACGAGTACGGCCCGCACGTGGTGCATTTCGATGCCACGGGGCGCACGCTCGAGCGGGTCAACCCGTTCGGGACGGGCGCCGGTGGCCGACGACTGCCACTCGCGCTCGCGCTCCGTCGCCCGAACCGCGGCATGGAAGGACTCGCCATCACGCCCGACGGGCGCACGCTGGTCGGCCTGATGCAGTCGCCGCTGGACAACCCGACCGCGACCATCGGGCGCGCCAGCGACGCGCACCGATTGGTGACGTTCGACATCGCCAGCGGGGCCAGCAAGACCTTCGTGTACGAAGTGGACGCGGTCGGCAACTTGCTCAGCGAGATTCAGGCGATCAGCGCCACCACGTTCCTCGTGATCGAGCGCGACGGGCTGTATCAGGGCGGATCGCCCGCTGCGACCAGCAAGCGCATCTACAAGATCGACATCAGCGGGGCCACCGACGTCAGCGATCCCGCCAATGCGGCCGGCGGCAAACTGTTCGGCGGCAAGGTGCTCGAGGCCCTCACCCGCAGCGAGCGTGGCGCAAACGGCATCACGCCGGTCACCAAGACGCTCGTGTATGACTTGCTCACGCATCCGGGCGGGTATCCGCATGACAAGCTCGAAGGCGTGACCCTGGTGGGACGCGACCTCCTCGTCGTCTCCAACGATGACGACTTCGGCGTGGTCGAAGGCGGTGCGAGCACGTTCATCGCCAAGCTGCTCCCCGCGACTCAGCTGCGCGACCGTGTCGTCCTGTACTTCATCAAGCTCGCGACGCCGCTCAAGTAGCCGCCACCCTCACGTTGCCGACACCGGCGTCGGCAACGTGAGGGTTATCAACCGCCCGTCACCCCGTGGCCGCGATCTCCTCACCCGGATTGATGAACTGGTCCTGCTCGAGCTGATACTGCCGGTTGTACAGGTCACGGTAGCGTCCGCCGATGGCGAGCAGCTCCTGGTGCGTGCCGCGCTCGATGATCTGACCGTGCTCCAGCACGAGGATCTGATCGGCGCTGGTAATCGTGCTCAGCCGGTGCGCGATCACGAACGTGGTCCGGCCGGCACGCAGACGCCGCAGCCCTTCCTGGATGAGATGCTCGCTCTCCGAATCCAGCGACGACGTGGCCTCATCGAGAATGAGCACGCGCGGATCGGCGAGAATGGCGCGGGCGATCGCCACGCGCTGCCGCTGTCCGCCCGACAACTTCACGCCGCGCTCGCCCACGATGGTGTCGTACTGCTGCGGGAAGCCCTGAATGAAGTCATGTGCGTTGGCGATCGTCGCCACCGCCATCACTTCCTCCTTGGTGGCCCCCGGCTTCGTGAAGGCGATGTTCTCCATCACCGTGCCGTCGAACAAAAAGTTGTCCTGCATGACCACGCCCAGATGACGGCGATATTCGCGCAGCTTGAGGTCGGACACCGGCGTGCCGTCCACCTTGATCTGCCCCTGCTGCGG
>CANHNQ010000055.1 GCA_947462095.1 Gemmatimonadota bacterium | reverse complement strand
GATACTCGTCGAGGAGCGTGGCGGCGGCGCGAATGCCGCCCAGATAGTTCTCGACGCTGATCCACTCGTCCGGGGCGTGGGCATTCTCCCCCGGCAGGCCGAATCCCATCAGGAGCACAGGGGCGCCAAGAATGCGTTCAAAGTCGCCGACAACGGGAATACTGCCCCCTTCGCCGGTGATCACCGGTGCCCGCCCGAATGCGGCCTCGAGTGCGCGCTTGCCGGCCTCGATGATCGGCCCCCTGAGGTCGGCGCGCCACGGGCGGCCACCGTGCAGGTTTTCAACGGTCACCGTGACGCCCGGGGGCGCCACGCGCTCCACATGGGCGCGCACGAGCCCGGCGATGACCTCAGGGCTCTGGTCGGGCACGAGCCGGAAGCTGACCTTCGCCATCGACACCGCCGGGAGCACGGTCTTCGCGCCTTCGCCAGTGTAGCCACTGAGCAGGCCGTTCACTTCACAGGTCGGACGCGTCCACAGGCGCTCGAGTGTGGTATACCCGGGCTCTCCCCCCAACGCGGTTACGCCGACTTCGTGCATGAGGTGGTCGTCGCTGAACGGGAGTTCGCGCATCTGGGCGAGGACGGCATCAGGGAACGGGCGCACGTCGTCGTAGAACCCGGGAATGGCGATGCGCCCCCGCGCATCGTGCATGCTCGCGAGGATGCGGGCGAGCGCCATGGCAGGATTCACGACCGCGCCGCCGTACATCCCGGAGTGCAAGTCACCGTTGGCGCCGCGCACGTTGATTTCGAGATAGGCCATGCCGCGCAACGACGACAGGATGCTGGGAATACCCGGCGCGAACATGGTGGAGTCGGAGATCACGACGGCATCACAGGCGAGCCGCGCTTTTTCGCGCTCGAGGAACGGCTCGAGATTCTCGCTGCCGACTTCCTCCTCCCCTTCGGCCAGTACGATCACGTTCACGGGCAGCGTCCCCCGCACGGCGAGATGCGCTTCGAGCGCCTTGATGTGCAGGTACAGCTGTCCTTTGTCGTCGACCGATCCACGGGCGTAGATGCGCCCGTCGCGCACCGTGGGCTCGAACGCCGGCGAGGTCCACAACTCCAGCGGCTCGGCCGGCTGCACGTCGTAGTGCCCGTACACGAGCAACGTGGGCGCATCGGCGCCGGCGCCGCGCCACTCGCCGACCACGATCGGATGTCCCGGGGTGGGCTCAATGGTGGCGGTGAAACCGATCCTGGTGAGCGCATTGGCTACGAACTGCGCTGCCACCGCACAGTCGGCTTTGTGCTCGCTGCGCGCGCTGACACTGGGGATGCGGAGGAAATCGAACAGTTCCGCTTGTGCTCGCGCATCATTGGCGGAGCACCAGGCGGCAAGATCGGCGGGAATCGTGGGAGCAGTCATGTCAGCTGTTCTGCGTAGGCGTGTACACGTCGAATGAAACGCGGAGCAATCGTCTGAAACGGATTCAAATCACAGCGGGGACGAACGGGCACGGATATGCAGTGTCCAGCGCATGCTATCGCGTGGCGCGGCCAACCATGAGCCCGGCGAACGTGGCCAGTACGCCCGCCACGAGGCTCACGGTCACGTACACCGCGGCACGCCCTGCCTTGCCCTGCTGCAAGAGCGTGACCGTTTCGGCGCTGAACGTCGAGAACGTGGTGAAGCCACCGCAGATGCCCACGGTGAGCGCCACCCGCAGGACCGGATTGTGATCGGGTGCCTCGAAGAGGCGTGCGAAGAGGCCAATCAGAAAACTGCCCACCACGTTGATCAGCAGCGTCGATACCGGGAACCCGTTGCCCGCCCGGTGCAGGATAACGCCGAGCGTATATCGCGCGACCGAACCGATCGCCCCACCACCGGCCACGGCGAGCAGCATCGGCGTCGTCAACGCGTTCACGGCCGCCTCGGCACGTCGCGTGCGATCCGATACAACCAAATACGCCGTTCAGACACGACGCCGTCACCGCGCCGCAGCGACACCGTGGCCCCCCGCTGGGATGCCGTGAACCAGGCACCTACGACGCCCGCCAGCGAGTCGCCCTTGGCGTCCGCGTCGAAGGCGGCCACAAGGCCATCGCCGGGGCGGATCGTGTCGGAGGCGTTCGGCCAGATGTCGTACTGATTCGTGCGGCTGCCGAGGTTGAGGGCGAACACGGTGGGCTGATCGGGGAGGTGGAACGCCAACTCCGACGCATCCTGATAGCGATCGGCAGCGACCCACCGGCTGACGGTGCCGTGCAGGAACTCACTCCGACGGCCGCGCTCCACGGCGTCGGCGAGCGTCTCCCAGCCATGGGCGCGGGCGATGGGATCCTTCCGCGGCGGGATCGGCAGGAAGGGGGTGGCCGCTTGGCAGACCACGAGTGCCAGCAGCAGTGCGGCGAAGGCGTGTCCCCGGCGCCACCAGCGGCCATGCGACCACGGGGTCTTGCTGGTGGCGAGCAGCACGATCGCGCTCGGATAGATCATCGCCGGCCAGTTCGCTTCAACGGCCCGGCGCCACGCGCTGACGGCAAAGAATGCGAGCGGCGCCACCGAGATCACGGCCAGCGCGAACCGCCGCACCATCAGGTCGGTGGGGGCCAGATCGCGGCGCATGCGCCACCCGTCGCGCATGGCGAACCACACCGCGCCGGCCATCAGCAGGAAAAGAATCGGCGACGCGAGACCGATCTGTCCGCCCAGCATCTCGAGCTCGCGCGTGAGCGGATTCCCTCGCGCGCCCGCACTGAACCCGTGACCCAGCTGGAAGCGGAACGACACCCAATCGTTCGCGGCGTTCCAGACGACCACGGGCGCAAACATCCCCAGGGCAACGATCGACGCGACCCACGGACCGGGCTCGGCGAACCGCTCCCGCAGGGCGGGGTGCACCAGGCAGGCCATGACGAGCCCCATCGGCAACAGCACGGCCGTGTACTTAGCCACGAACGCGGCACCGAGGCCGAGCCCAGCGAACACCCACCAGCCGAGGCTGCGCCGGGAGCGCAGCGGTGACGCGAGCGCACGTTCCACGCCGAGCAACGCGACCATGGCGCTGGCAAACAGCACCGCATCGGGGGTCGCGAGCACGAGGCCCAGTGTGGCAATGGGGATCAGGGTCGCGAGCATCGCCGCGCGGGTGGCCGCGCGGCATCCGCTGGTGCCACGGCCGGCCAGCTGCCAGGCGCAGACGACCGCCGCGAGATGCATCAGCAGCGCCGCCATCGCCGGTCCGGCGCGCACGCCCATCAGCGTATTGCCGAACAGGCGTGTGCCCGCCGCGATCAGGAGGGCGATGCCGGGCGGATGATCGAAGTAGCCCGCGGCGAGCTGGCGCGACCAATCCCAGTAGTACGTCTCGTCGGGGAGCAGCGGCACGAGACTGGATAACCCTGCCCGCAGCACGGCCGCCACGAGGATCCAGCTCGCGGCCGCCGTCCAGGAACCGGGTGGGGCTACGGGGCGCGTGTGGGCGAGGTCAACGGGTGTCGTCATGGGCGACGGTTAAGTTGTACAGAGGCCCAAGCCGGTCGCTACCGATCGGTCGAATTTCCGTGAGCACGATGGCCGTCACCGGCGCGGCCACATTCTTGCAACGGCGGCCTGCGGCGGTTGCCGCCACGTGACCGATCGGTCAGGTTGTCCACAGCGCGATTCGATGCCAGCGCTGTGACGGTTACGGCTGGTGCCGACCAAGCGTCCTACTTTTGACGATGCGGTCCGGGAGACCTTTCCGGACGGCCCATTCACTTCTGTTGACAGGACGGACCTGCATGCGGGTCGCTGCCCCCATTGCGAACTTCCGCGCGACGCTTCGCGCAACGACGACCGTGCTGGCCCTGATCGGGTTAGCCGGCTGTCTCGATCTCAAGACGGTTCCCGACGCCTGCACGGTGTCGGTGGCGCCGGCCACGCTGACGATTCCGGTGAACGGATCATCGGCGATCGTCGGCACGGCATTCGACTGCAGCGGTAATTCGATCCGCAACAAGAAGATCTCGTACTCCTCGAGCAACACGTCGGTCGCCACGGTGACCACCGAGGGCAATGTGATCGCGGTGGCCGTTGGATCGGCGATGATTTCCGCCGTCGCAAACGACAAGACGGCATCGGTGCCGGTCACGGTCACGCCTGAGGCCGCAGCGACGGTGACGATCACGCCGTCCACCTTGACGCTGCGACGTACCAATACGCGCGATCTGTCGGCCACGGCCCGCAACAGCCAGAACCTCATCATCACCGGCCGCACGTTCCGCTGGAGTAGCAGCAATTCCTCCGTGGTTGCCGTCGATCAGAACGGAAGGGTGACGGCGCTGGCGGCCGGCAATGTGGTCGTGACCGCGGAATCCGACCAGACGGTGGGCAGTGCCTCCATCATCGTCACCGAGATTCCGATCGGGAGCTGCTCGTTGTCGCCGGCCTCCTCGAAGGTGACCGTCACGCAGAGTGTGCAACCCACGCTCGTCCTCCGTGATACGGCGAACAATGTGATTCCGACGCAGGGCCGACCGATCGTCTGGACCAGCAGCAACGAGATCGTGGCCACCGTGTCTTCATCCGGCCTCGCGACCACGCGGCGCGCCGGTACGGCCACGATTACGGCCTCGCCCCAGGAGAACGCGCAGGTCACCTGCGCCACCAGCATCGTCGCGGTCGACCCCCGCATCGTGCAGACGGTGATTCAGCAACGTACCGGATCGTTACGCATCGGCATTCCGCGTGGCTTCACGGCCGTCCTGCTCGATTCAACGAATACGCAGGTGCCGGCCGGGCGCATCACGAACTGGAGCACGAACACCCCCACGGTCATCAATGTGACGCAGGCTGGCATCGTGACCGGTTTGACGCTGGGCACCGCCCGCGTCATCGCCACCGCAGAAGGCGTCGCCGATACGGTGACCCTCTCGGTCACGAATGTACCGGTCGCATCGGTGGTCGTCTCGCCCTTGCAGATCACGATGCAGGAAGGGCAGACGCGTCAGCTGAGCGTCGTCGTCACGGACTCGACCGGACGCGAGGTGACGGATCGCCCGATCGAATGGATCACCGGCGATCCGACCAAGGCCACCGTGAGCGCCACGGGGCTGGTGTCCGCGATCGCGGCAGGGAACGTCTCGGTCGGCGCCACCTCGGAAGGGCGTGTGGGCCAGAGTTCGGTGATCATCCAGCAGACGCCCGCCGATACGATCGTGGTCGCCGGCACCTTCTCCGTGGCGCGCGGATCCAACAGTGCATTCGCGATCACGCTCCTTGACAGCCGCGGCAACATCCTCCGCAACCGGAATGTCGTCGTCACCAGCGACACACCGGGCGTGGCGGTCGGTACCGCGAACGCACAGTCCACTTTGGTGAGCGTGTCCGGATTCGCCGCGGGAACGGCCACCTTCACCCTGCAAGTGGTGAACAACAACAACCAGAATGAAGGCAAGGCATCGCGGGTCGTCGTGACGGTCCCGGCCTCACCAGCGGCACCACGAACACCCCCCGACGCTCCGTAGACGCGGATTGGTGTCTAGTTTTCCGGCGGGGCGCTTCTCATCAGAGGCGCCCCGCCCTCGTTTCTGTCTACCGGAGTGCCTGCAATGAGCGCGTCCAAGCCGTCGTTTCTCCGCGATCTCTTCCAGGGGGAGATCACCGACGACCTGCTCTTCCCGTACCCCGCCACGCTCGACGTGCGGCGTCCCGAGGAAGCGGCGACGGTGCATCGTCTGATTACGGCACTCAACGAGATGGTGGCGTCGGGGCTGATCGATCCGCGGCAGATGGACGAGGACGAGGCACTGGGCGAGCCGGTGATCACGGCGTTTGCCGAGGCGGGGCTGCTTGGCCTCACCATACCGACGGCGTACGGCGGTCTCGGTCTCTCGGCGAGCGCGTACGCGCGGGTTTTTGGAGCCGTGGCCTCCGTGGATGCCTCGCTGGGGGTGCTCATCGGCGTGCACTGCGGGCTCGGCGGGAAGGCGCTGGTGCTCTTCGGCAACGACGAACAGAAGGCGCGATATCTGCCGGCGCTGGCGCGTGGCGAGATGTTGGCGGCCTACGCGCTCACCGAGCCGGAAACCGGTTCCGACGCGCAGCACATCGTGACCACCGCGCGGCGCAACGCGGAGAATACCGGCTGGCTGCTGAACGGCCGCAAGCATTGGATCGGTAATGGACATCGCGCCGGCATGATTGCCACCTTCGCGCAGACCCCCATCGAGCGCAACGGCGAGACGATCATGCGCCCCACGGCGTTCATCGTGCGCCCCGACATGCCCGGCTTCCGCGTGGACGGCACGATTCGCAAGCTCGGCATCCGGGCATCGACGCAGGCGGAGCTGGTCTTCGAGGAGTGCTTCGTGCCGGACGATCACGTACTCGGCGAAGTCGGCAAAGGTTTTCGCGTGGCGGTCCACGCGCTGAATGCCGGCCGGTTGTCGCTGGCCGCCGGCTGCGCGTCCGGTTGCAAGCGGTTGCTCGCCGAGTTCTCGCGGTACGCGGAGGCGCGCACGCAGTTCGGCGGCCCGCTGGCTTCCTTCGAGATCACGCAGCGGAAGATGGCCACCATCGCGGCCGAGACGTACGCGGTGGATGCGATGGTGGGCGCGCTGGCCGCGGCGCTCGATGAAGACAGCGTGGATGCGTCACTCGAAGCGGCGTGTGCCAAGGTGTTCGCCAGTGAACTGGTGTGGCGCACGGCCGATGAACTGGTGCAACTCGCCGGTGGCCGTGGCTTCGTGAAGCCGTGGCCCTACGAACGGTATCTACGCGATGCGCGCATCAATCGCATTTTCGAGGGGGCGAATGAGATCCTGCGGCTGTTCATCGGCCTCAATGGCATCCAAGGCCCGGCTGAAGAGCTGAAGGAGCTGTCGAGTGCACTGAAGCACCCGATTCAGAACTGGGTGCTGGTGTCGAGTTATGCCGCGGAGCGCGTGGCATCGGCGCTGGGGAAGAAAGACCGCTTCGGCGTGACGTTTCACCCCGCGCTGCGCAAGCACGTGGCGTTCGTGGAGAAGCATGTCGCCGCACTAGCCGCGGCAACGCAGCAGATGGTCATGACACACAAGCGGGAGATCCTGCACCGTCAGCTGGTGGTGGAGCGCCTCGCGAACATGGCGATCGAGCTCTACGCGCGCACCACCACGATCGCGCGCACGCAACGCCTGATCGACGAGCGTGGCGCGGACGCGTGTGCGCGGGAGATCGCACTGACCGATCTGTTTTGCATCGAGTCGGGGCGCCGCTTCCGGGCCATCCGCCATGAGCTCGACGGTAACGCGGGTGACGCAATCGATGATTTACGCCGCACGGTCGCCGCGCGTATCCGTACGGAACACGGCTACGGATCGAGCGACGCGCTCATGGACGTGGCCGTCCCTCCGCTTCCGGCATGGAGCCTCACGAAAGCGGAGCAGGAGCAGGCCGTTACGCCTCGTTCTTCAGCAAGCCCAGCTTGAGGGCAAATTTCACGTAGTCGGGGCGATGCGAGAGGCCGAGCTTCTCGCCGATGCGCTGCTTGTACGTGTCGACGGTCTTCGGGGAGATCGTGAGGTGTTCACCGATCTCCGGCGCCGTGAAGCCTTCGGCGACCATCTTCAGCACCGCCTGCTCGCGGTCGGTGAGTTTCTCGAAGCGGGCACGTTCCTCGGCACTGCCATCGCGTCGGGCCAGACCGCGAGCGAGTGCGCGCGCCGCGGTGGCCTGCACGTACACATCACCGGCGGCGACGGTGCGCACGGCATCGACCAGCTCGCGGTCGGCGACTGACTTGAGCAGATAGCCGCCCGCACCCGCCTCGAGCAGGGCCACCAGATGTTCGTCTTCCGTGTGCATCGTGAGCACCAGCACGCGGCGCGTGATCGGTTCGCCAGCCGGCGGCGTGCGCAGTGCATTCGCCTTCTGCAACTCGCGGGTGGCGGTGAGACCATCCATGTCTGGCATGGAGAGATCCATCACGATCACATGCGGATCGAAACGGTCGGCGAGCACGAGGGCGTCTTTTCCGCTACCGCCTTCGCCGACCACCACAATGTCCTTCGCGGTGGACAGCACGGCTTTGAGACCGGCGCGGACGATCTGGTGGTCATCAATCAATACAACGCGAATCAAGTCAGGGCGCATAAGCCAATCTGCGATGTTCCGGACGACAGCGCGAGGGCTACTCCACGCTTTCCCGGGTCTTGAAGATGCGGAACAGGTACACGAAGCTGGGGAGCAGAATCATCGTACCCACCGCCAGCGCCCCGAGGGTCAACTGCAGCGTAATGCGGGGGGCTGCCAGTTCGGTGATGGTCCGATCGGGTGGCAGCATCCACGGATACTGCGTCCACGCCCAGCCCCAGAGGATGAAGCTGGCCTGCGCAGCGGCGGCGAGGCGGGCCACCTGAAATCGGCGGGTGGCGAGGGCCCACAGCGAGGTCACGGCGGCGACGGTGGTGACCGCATGCATCAGGAGGGCGGTCCGCCCCTGCGTGAGCCCCGCGAACAGCAACGGATTCTCGACGCGGGCGATGACCAGGGTGACGGCGGCGAGCACCAGCAGGGCGACCTGCGATTGCTGCGCCCGACGGCGGAACACGTTGCGCATGCGGTCATCGGTGGCTTCGACGGTGAGATACGACGCCGCCAGAAAGGCGAACAGCGCGAGCGTGAGCAGCCCGACCGCCCAGGGAAATGGCGACCGCGCCCACGGGTCGATGAATCGCGCACCGAAGGTGATGGACCGGAGCGACGCGATGGGCCGGATCGGTACGGCGCCACTGGCGACCGTGCCGAGACACACGCCAAGGATGACCGGCGTGAGCAGACTCGCCACCGAGAAAATGCGTCCCCAGCGGCGCTGCACGTGGTCCCGCTTGCTGTCGTACGTGCGGAACGTGAACGCCGACCCGCGCAGCACGATGCCGACCAGCATCACCGTAATCGGGATGTGCAGTTCGGTGGCAAAGTGGGCGAAGGCTTTCGGGAAGCAGGTGAAGAGCAGCACCACCACGAGAATCAGCCAGACGTGGTTGGCTTCCCAGATCGGGCCGATGGCGTCCGCAATCAGCGTGCGCTGCGCGTCACGATCCTTGCCGCGCGCGAAGAGATCCCAGACCCCGCCGCCGAAGTCCGCGCCGCCCAGCAGCACATAGGCGTTGAGCGACAGCACCATGGTGCCGGCCACCGCATGCGGCAGCGTCCAGGTGAGTTCCGTCGACACCGCCGCTGCCGAGATCACGGTGTCGGGTACCGGGCGGTGGACCCCGGCACCGGAATCGGCAACTCGCTGGTGAATCCCATGGGTGTCTGCGACACGCCCGTCTTGATGATCTGACGCCAGAGCAGAAAGACGACAGCGACGGCCAACCCGATGTACAGCGTGGTGAACAACACGAAGGGCACCACGAGTCCGGGCATCGGGGTGACCGCGTCGGCGGTGCGCAGGATCCCCTGCACGACCCAGGGCTGCCGCCCGACTTCGGTGACCGTCCATCCTGCTTCAAGCGCAATGAAGCCAAGCGGGCCGGCCATCATGACGGCGGTGAGGAAGCGCCGATCGTCGGGAAGGGCGCGGCCGCTCCCCCGCGTCCGACGCCACCAGCGCCATCCCCCCCATGCCGACAGCGCCGCCATCACCGAGCCACAGCCGATCATGAGCTGGAACGCGAGATGCACGATGGCCAGCGGCGGACGCTCGTCGGGCGGGACGGCGTCGACGCCCTGCACGACGGCCTTGGGATCGCCGTGCAGCAGTAACGACAGCGCGCCGGGAATCTCGATGGCGCCGACGTGCTCCAATGTTTCCGCGTTGGGCCAGCCGCCGATCACGAAGGCGGCCGGGCCGGTTTTCAGATGCCCTTCCATGGCGGCCAGTTTCACCGGTTGCCGCTCCGCGACGCTGCGCGCGCTCCAGTCGCCCGAGAGCGGCTGCACCAAGGCCGCGGGGAGCCCCACCCAGAGGGCGATCTGGAGGGCGGCGCGATGAAACGCGCGATGCGGCGTCCCGCGGCGCAGGGCAAACGCATGAACCCCGGCGACAGCGAATCCCGTGGCCGCGAACGAGGCGAGCGTCATGTGCACGATCTGCGACGGCGCGGCCGCGTTGAACATGGCCGCAATCGGATCGACGTCGGTGACCAGTCCGTTGACCATGCGAAAGCCCGCCGGCGCATTCATCCAGGCATTGGCGCACACCACGAAGGCGCCACTGAGGGCGCCGCTGACCGCCACCACCACACCGGCGGCGAAGTGGGCCCGCGGCGGGATGCGGTTCCACGCATATAGGTAGATGCCGAGGAAGATCGCTTCGGTGAAGAACGCGAAGCCTTCGAGCGAAAAGGGCATGCCGATCACCGCGCCGGCGTGCTCCATGAATGTGGGCCACAGCAGCCCCAGCTCAAACGACAGGACCGTGCCCGAGACGGCCCCCACAGCGAACAGAATGGCCGTGCCCTTGGCCCAGCGCTTGGCGAGTTCGAGGTGCAGCGGATCGCGCGACCTGAGCCACCGCCATTCCGCGATGACCATGAGCGAAGGCATACCAACCCCCACCACCGCGAAGATGATGTGGAAGGCGAGCGACAAGGCCATCTGTGAACGGGCAAACAGCAGGTCGGACATCATGGCAAGCAAATGCCCGAGATTGCCAGCCCGTTCCTTAGCGGCTCACGGCCGGCAGGATCGTCCCGACGCAGCGCCCGAACCCGATGCGTACCGCCCCCTCCCGCTCGGCGAAAGCGGTGAGCTCCAACTCATCGCCGTCTTCGAGGAAGCTGCGTTGCTCGCCATTGGCCAGCGTGAGCGGCTCGGCACCGCGCCAGGTGAGCTCCAGCAGGCAGCCGCGGCTGTCCTTTGACGGACCGGAGATCGTCCCGCTCCCCAGCAGGTCGCCCGGGCGGAGGTTGCAGCCGCTGCTGGCGTGATGGACCAAGAGCTGCGCCATCGACCAGTACAGATCGGTGGCCTGCCCCTGCGTGAGTCGCACGGCGGGCTCGCCGGCCTCGCGCATACGCGCGGTGCGCAACCACGTTTCCACGGTGATCCCGAACCCACCGCGCGCGCGGTCGTCATCGCTGCTGAGATACGGCAGCGGCTCCGGATCCCCCTCGGCGCGCGGCGCGAGCGGGGTGCGGAACGGCTCGAGCGCTTCGAGCGTGACCACCCACGGACTGATCGTGCTGGCGAAGTTCTTGGCGAGGAAGGGCCCGAGCGGCTGGTACTCCCACGCCTGAATGTCGCGGGCTGACCAATCGTTCAGCAGACAGAGGCCGAACAGATGGTTGTTGGCCTCCTCGAGCGAAATCGGTTCCCCGAGCGCGTTGCCGGTGCCGACGAAGGCCCCGAGCTCGAGCTCGTAGTCGAGCGAGCGCGAGGGGCCGACTGACGGCACCTCGTCGTTCGGTCCTTTGCGCTGTCCCATGGGGCGACGCACCGGTGTCCCGGACACGACGATGCTGGACGCGCGGCCATGATAGCCGATCGGCACCCACTTGTAGTTCGGCAGCAGCGGATTGTCGGGGCGGAACATCGAGCCGACGTTCGTGGCGTGATGCACCGATGCATAGAAGTCGGTGTAGTCGCCGATCTGCGCCGGCAGAAACAGCTCGGCATCGGCTTGCAGCACCAGCGCGTGCTCGGCGATCTGCCGACGGTGCACGGCGACCGAATCGGCGAGGAGCGCCGAGATCGCGTTGCGCAGCGCGCGGCGTGACGATGCGCCACGTGACATCAGCTCGTTGAGCGTCGGCATGGCGCAGGCCGTCGCGGCGTGCCGCGCCTCGCTGTCGTCGTCGAACAGTCCGGCGGCGAGACAGGCAGCCACATCGAGAATGGCCGCGCCGATGGCGACGCCGACGCGCGGTGCTTCACGGGTGCCTGCCCGCCGGAAGACGCCGAATGGCAGATTCTGAATCGGAAAATCGGCACCGCGCAGATTGGCGGTCGGCACCCAGGAGCGGAGTGCCGGGTCGTTGGTTGGATCGATCGACATGTGGTGATTCTAGCGTGTCGGCCCGCGCGGCGCGCCGGCGCCAGCGTTAGAGCCAGCGTTAGAGCCAGCGTTAGAGCCAGCGTTAGAGCCAGCCGAGCGCCCGCGATTCGTCCACCGGCTCGGTGAACGAGCACGACCCGAAACTCACGAACCCCTGCGCGCGCAGCTGCTGCAACACGTCGCGTGTAAACGTGATCGTGCGATCGGGGCCATGCCACGCCACGTGGACATCGCTGAACTCAATGCGCCCCGCGTCGGCTTCCTGGAGGAGGGCGACCGCCTCGGCATCACTCCCACCGCGGCTAAGATGGGCGACCGCCAGCGCCACATTCAGGAAGCCGTACATGCGGCCGGTGGCCGCGTCGGGCTCATAGGTGAGGCGGTACGTGCCGCGCAGCGGGTGATGCAGCCCCGCGGTGGCTTTGGCCATGACGTCGTGGGCCACGCAGGCCTTGAAGAACCGCACAACGGACTCGGGAGACGGCATCATGTCGGCGGTGGTGCCGCCCATGCGCACCTTGGCGCGCCGTCCCACGCGGGCGATGGCCGCGACGAGCGCGTCTACATCGCCGTCGACGGGCACCTCGATGTACGTGAGTAACTCCGGCGGGGTGGCGGCCGCGATCCGTTCGACGTCGTCGACCGACACGGCCTTGATCTCGTAGGCATCGACCTTGGCGCCGCACTCCTCGAAGCAGACGCGGTGCCGCTCGTTGAAGGCGGCGATGTGCGCGAGATCGCCGGCGAGATCCGGGCTGCCGGTGACGGAGAGGCGCCACGGAATCGCGCCGGCGTCACGGGGCAGCAAGGCATCGGCCGACTCGGAGAAGCGTTCGAGGGACTGCGCCGGACAGATGAACCGCCCGAGGATCCAGCCGGAGCCGGCCGCCCGATAGTGCGCATAGTTGCGCACCGCGTTGGGCATGGAGAGCGCCGCCGGCGCGAAAAGACCGGCGTAGTCGACGAGTCCTTCCAACAGAATGCGGGACGCGCGATCAGTGGAGGGTGGGAGGCGTACCGGCATGATGCGAGATCCTATAACCCGTCGAAATCGAGTGCGAGATCGAGCGCGGGTGCGGAGTGGGTGAGCGCGCCGACGGAGATCCGGTCCACGCCCGTCTCCGCGACGTGTCGCACGGTGTCGAGTGAGATCCCACCCGACGCTTCCGTGATGACTTTGGTGCGACAGCGTTGCACCGCCTCGCGCAGCTGTTCGAGCGACATGTTGTCGAGCAGCACCCAATCAGCACCGGCATCGATCGCCGCATCGACCTGTTCCAACGTGTCGCACTCGACTTCGATGGCCGTGCCACTCATGGCCAGGCCGCGCGCCCGCTTCACCGCCATGGCGACATCGCCGCCGATCGCCGCGAGATGATTGTCCTTGATCAGCACACCACTGCGCAGATCCATACGATGGTTGGTACCGCCACCGGCGCGCACGGCGTACTTCTCGAGGGCGCGCCACCCCGGCGTGGTCTTGCGCGTATCCAGGATCTGCGCGGACGTACCAGCCACGATATCGACGAAGCGGCGGGTGAGCGTGGCGATGCCGGAGAGATGCTGCAGATAGTTGAGCGCCGTGCGTTCGGCCGACAACATCCCGAGGGCATGCCCGCTGATGTGCATGATGATGTCACCGGCTCGGACGCGTGCGCCGTCTCCTGCTTCCACGCGAATCGTGACCGCGCTGTCGAGCTGATGGAACGCTTCGATGGCGAGCGGGATGCCGGCGATCACGCCGTCGCGACGCGCCACGATCGCACTGCGCACATGGCGGGTGCTGACGACCGTCGCCAACGTGGACACGTCGTTGAAGGCCTGATCTTCTTGCAGCGCCATCCGCACGTGCGCCGTGACATCGGCAGCCGAGAGGGGAAAGGGCAGCGTCGACGCCTGCACCGCGCGTGAACCGAGGGGGGTGACGGTTCGGGACGTCACCGCGGGCAACCCGCTTGCCGGGGTGGGACGCAGGGGTGGGTGGAACGCACTCATTCGCCGGGATCCTCAGGGCCAAAGGGACTTACGCCGGAATTGCCGCCGATCGACACCATGCGCTCGATGGCAATCCGCGCGCGCGCCGCGATATCGTTTGGTACGGTAATGCGGTGCTGCATGTGCCGCAGCGCATCGCGCACCTTGGGCAACGTGGTAACCTTCATATACGCACATTGCGCGCGATCGTTCGCCGCAATGAAGTGCTTGCCGGGATTGGCGCGTCGAAGCCGGTGCAGAATACCGATTTCGGTGGCCACGATAAACGTATCCTGCTCGGTCTGGCTTGGGCGCTGGATCATCCCCTCGGTCGAGAGGATGTGCACGTTGTCGGCATCGATGGCGCCGGCGCTGATCGCCTCGACCACGGGCGTCGCGCACCCGCAT
Source organism: Gemmatimonadota bacterium (assembly GCA_947462095.1). Taxonomy (GTDB): domain Bacteria; phylum Gemmatimonadota; class Gemmatimonadetes; order Gemmatimonadales; family Gemmatimonadaceae; genus Gemmatimonas. The sequence goes on along the minus strand of CANHNQ010000055.1, from coordinate 6,711 downwards.
TCGGGATGAATCAAGAATTCAGCGCCGGGGTGCTGCGCGCGCATGGTCGAGATATGCTCAGGGTCGATGCCGGCATGTACATGACATTCGCCGAGCCACACGTGGATGTTGTCGCGCCGCGACTCGCGACGCACGTGGGCGCCGAGGAACATGTCGGGGAGAAAGAGGATCTCCTTGTCGGCCGGGATCGCGTTGACGATCTCGACGGCATTGCCCGAGGTGCAGCAGTAGTCGCTCTCGGCCTTCACTTCCGCCGTGGTGTTCACGTACGCCACGACCACGGCTCCCGGATGTTGCGCCTTCCAGGCGCGCAGCTGTTCCGCGTTGATCGTGCTGGCCAGCGAGCAGCCGGCAGCGAGGTCGGGGAGCAATACCGTTTTCTGCGGCGACAGGATCGCCGCCGTTTCGGCCATGAAGTGCACCCCACAGAAGACGATCACCTCGGCTTCGGTCTTGGCCGCCTCGCGCGACAAGCCCAGCGAGTCCCCCACGAAATCGGCGACGTCCTGGATTTCCGGACGCTCGTAGTTGTGGGCGAGGATCACCGCGTTCCGCTCCTTGGCGAGCGCGCGGATCTCCTCAGCGAGGGCGGGATCGTAGTGTGCTTCGAGGATGGTCATGCGCTAACTGCGAAGTCGGGGGTATGGAGTAGGGAGTGGGGGGACGCATGGGGGGGAGACTGGCTCCCCCGTACTCCGTACTCCCTACTTCGTCGTGACCACGTGATCTGCCGATCCTGCCATGTCTGGCGGGTCGTCGGAAAATCGCCCCGGAAGTGCCCTCCCCGCGACTCCTTGCGCATCAGCGCGGCTTCAGCCACCAGCGGGGCGGTGGGGGGGCACGGGGATCGGCTCCTGTACCGGATCCGGTGCCGGGAGTGCGCCGCCTCCTTTCCGCGCGGGAAGCCGCCCTCGGGATCGAGATCGAAGCGAGCCCCGGCCGCCTGCCGTTCGCGGACCGGGGCCGACCCGTCCTCCACCAGCACCGGCACCGCCTCGGCATCGCACAGCGCTGCGCCGGCGGCGAGCGTATCCTGTCGGTGCAGGTCGGGGGAGTCTCCGGCGCCGAGGGCAGCCGCGATCCCTCCCTGGGCGTACGCCGTGGCGGATTCGAACCGGGGGCGCTTGGTGAGGACCGTCACCGGTCCACGGACCGAGGCGCGCCAGGCCGCATGCAGTCCGGCGACTCCACTGCCAATCACGAGGAACCGCGTGCGGATGCGGTGAGTCATAGTAGTTTCAACAGAGGACACTGGGTCCCCAACAGAACCCCTGGCCGGCTTGCTGGCCCATTCTCCCGCTCTTTTTCGCTTTGGAGACGTCATGCGTTTGACGTTCATGGCCGGCGTCGCGACGGTACTGTCGCTGTCCGGCGTAGTGCTCGTGCCTTCTGCGCTCACGGCCCAGCCCGGTGGTGGCGTGGCGCCGCAGTGCGCCATCGATCAGAACAACCCCAAGGAACTGGCGCTGATGTCGCTCAAGTTCCAGGGTGCGCGCAGCGCGCCGACCCCGGACGCCCGGAAGAAAGCGCTCCGTGACATCGTCAAGGAACTCGACACCAAGCCCGAGCGCTACGCGAAGAATCCGGGCGGCTACAACCTCACGCTCGTACAGGCGCTCACGATCTGGGGCGTCGAGCCCGGTCTCGCCGATGCGCCGGCGCGGAGCGAACTCGGATTCATCACGAATCCCACGGTGCCGTACGACATCATCGTGCACATGGACAGCGCCTACAAGGCGATCGTGGCTGCGGTGCCGGCGTGCGAAGCCGATATCACCGCGATGCGCATGAACGAGGTGTGGCTGGCCGCGACCACGGCGGCGCTCAACGCGTCGAACGCCGGGAAGCTCGATTCGGCCGAGTACTTCGCGAAGCGCTCCATGATGATGTCGGCGACGAACCCGTACCCGCACTACGTGCTGGCGAGCGTAGCGAACGCGCGGAGCAACCGCCCGAACGCGATCATGCACTGGAAGCATGTGATCAAGTATGCCGCCGACGACACCACGTACCGCGAGCTGAAGCACAGCAGCATGTACTACGCGGCGATGAGCCAACTGGAGGATGCCCAGTCCAAGACGGGCGCCGAACAGCAGGCCGCAGCACGTGAAGCCGCCGACGGATTCAAGGCGCTGCTGACCGCCACGCCGGATAACCCGGACGCGCCGAATCTGCTGCTGTCGTGGGCCGATGCGCTCACGGCCGCGAAGGATACGGCCCTGATTCCGACGGTGTACACGCCGTTGCTCACGCAGGCCTCGGCCACCGATATCGCCTTGGCCACCGCGGGCGTGATCGCGACGCGCGCCAACAAGTCGGACGACGCGCTCAAGCTGTTTCAGGCAGCGACGGTCAAGAACCCGTTCAACCGCGACGCTCAGCGCAACGTGGCCGCGGCGCACTACGCGAAGGATCAGTACACGATGATGTTCGAGCCGTCGCGGAAGCTCGTGGAACTCGACCCGAACAACTTCGACGGCTGGATGCTCTTCGCCTACGCGGCGCAGGGCTTGGCCAAGGCCGCGCAGACGGCCAAGAAGCCGCTGGAGGTGAAGGCGTGGACGGATTCGCTGGTGAAGTACCAGACGTACGCCGAAGCGCTCCCGGTGAAGGTGGACGTGACCAGCTTCGATCGTCGGAAGGACATGGCGACGCTCGTGCTCAGCCTTGAACAGGTGGCGGCGAAGGACGGTCAGTATTCCGTGACGGCGGAGTTCCTGGACCTGGCCGGCGCGGTCGTCGCCACGGCGACCGAAGCGGCCGGCCCGATCAAGAAGGGCGAGACGAAGTCGGTGACGGTCAAGGCGACCGGCGCCGGCATCATGAGCTACCGGTACAAGGCGCTTAAGTAAGTCGAGCGTCAGAGCCGATAGGACAAGGCGGGCACCGGAGACCGGTGCCCGCCTTGTTGTTTGAGCGCTATGCGGCGAAGCTTCCGACCATGCGCCGGACCCTCTACCTCATCGGGGCGCTTCTCCTCGCCCACGCTGCCCTGCTGACTGTGCACCCCACCGGGGCGACGGTCGCCGACACCTCCGAAGGCCTCGATGTCGGGATTGTCTTTGACGTCGGCGGTCGCGGCGACAAGTCGTTCAACGACGGCGCCTATCTGGGCGGCCTCCGCGCCGCAAAGGCGCTGGGCGCGCGCGTGCGCTACATCGAACCGGGCGAAGGCTCCGACCGTGAAGCGGGGCTGCGACTGCTGGCCGCCGAGGGGATGGACCTCGTGGTGGCCGTCGGCTTCATCTTCACCGACGACGTGAACCTGCTGGCGAAAGAGTATCCCAACGTCCGCTTCGCCGACGTCGACTACGCCGTAGCGACCGACAGCGTCGGCACGCCCCTGCCGATGCCGCCCAATCTCGTGGCGCTCAAGTTCCGCGAAGAAGAGGGGTCGTTTCTGGTCGGCGCCCTCGCCGCGCTGGTGGGGAACAGCAAGAAGGTGGGCTTCGTGGGGGGCATGGATATCTCCCTGATTCACAAGTTCGAAGCGGGCTACCGCGCCGGCGTGAAGCACGTCTGCCCCGACTGCGACGTGATCGTGAACTACGCCGGCGTCACCCCCGAAGCGTTCCGGAACCCGGGACGCGGGAAGGAGATGGCGTTGGCTATGTACAATCAGGGCGTGAACGTGATCTTCCACGCCTCGGGCTCCACCGGCCTTGGGGTGTTCGAAGCCGCGCGGACCACGGGCAAGCTCGGCATCGGCGTGGATGCCGATCAGTACAGCGAGGCGCCCGGCCATGTGCTCACGTCCATGGTGAAGGGGATCGACGAATCGGTCTTTCAGGCCGCGAAGGCCGTGAAGGACGGCACGTTCAAGGGCGGCATTCAGCAGTTCGGGTTGGCCGAGCACGGCGTGGGCTATGTGTACGACGCCAACAACAAGGCGCTGATTCCCGATGCGGTGCGCGCACGGCTCGACACCCTCACGGCCGACATCGTGGCCGGACGGATCAAGGTCCCGAGCACGCGATGAGCGAGCATGCCATGAGCGAGTACGCGACGACGATGAACAGCCAGGACATGCCGGCCATCCGCATGACGGGCGTCGTGAAGACGTTTGGCGCCGTCGTTGCGAACCGTGATGCGTTCCTCGATGTCGCGACGGGCGAAATCCACGCGCTCGTGGGCGAGAATGGTGCGGGCAAGAGCACGCTGATGCGCGTGCTGGCCGGTATGTATGCGCCCGACGCGGGCACGGTGCTGGTAAACGGCGCCGACGTGACCGGATGGAAAACGCAGGACGCGATCGCCGCTGGTGTGGGCATGGTGCATCAGCACTTCATGCTCGTACCTACGCTCACGGTGGCCGAGAACGTGATCCTGGGCATGGAGCCGCGCAACGGCCTGCAGGTGGATCTGCACCGCGCGGTCATGGAGGTGGATGCGCTGTGCAAGAAGTGCGGGCTGCACGTCGACGCGCGGGCGAAGGTGGCCGATCTGTCGGTGGGCGAAGCACAGCGCGTCGAGATTCTGAAGGCGCTCTATCGTGGGGCGAAGATTCTCATTCTCGACGAACCCACGGCGGTGCTGTCACCTCCCGAAGTGCGCGACCTGTGGACCGTGTTGCGCGCGCTCAAGGCCGACGGCGGCACGGTGGTGCTGATCACGCACAAGCTCGACGAAGTCATCGCGGTATCCGATGCGATCACCGTGATGCGCGGCGGCATGACGATGTCGCGCTTTGCGACCGCCGGCACGACGCCGCGCGAGATCGCGCACGCGATGGTCGGCCGCGATGTGCAGCTGCATCTCGACGCACAGGGCGGTGCCGATGCGGGAGTGGCGCCGGTCGCCGCCGAGCCGTTGGCCGCCGCAGTGTTGCGCGTGACGAACATGTCGGTGATGTCGGACCGCGGCGCGCGCGCGGTGCACGACCTCAGTTTCGAGATCCGCCCCGGCGAAATTCTGGGCATTGCCGGCGTGGAAGGGAATGGCCAAACGGAGCTGTTGGAAGCGATCGCTGGATTGCGTGCGATGCAGTCCGGACGTGTGCATCTGGCGTCGCACGATATTGGATCGCGCTCCGTCCGTGCGCGCGCCGACCTCGGATTGTCACACATTCCCGAAGACCGGCATCGGCGCGGCCTGATCCTCGACTACAGCATCGCCGACAATCTCATTCTCGGCCGACAGCATCATTTCGGATCATTCGGCGCGCTCGATTCGGCGCGTATCGCGCTGAACGCGGCGGAACAGGTGCAGCGGTTCGACATCCGTCCGGCGATGCCGTCGTTGCCGGCGCGCGCGCTGTCGGGCGGCAATCAACAAAAGGTCGTGATCGCGCGCGAAATGGGGCGCGCATTCAGCGTGCTGCTGGCGGCCCAGCCCACCCGTGGGGTGGACGTGGGCGCGATCGAATTCATTCATGCGCAACTGCGGGCGGCGCGCGATGCCGGCAAGGGGATTCTGCTGGTGAGCGCCGACCTGCCGGAAGTGCTCGCGCTCTCCGATCGCATCGCAGTGATGTACGGTGGACGGTTCGTGACCGTGTTGCCGGCGGCGCAGTGCACGGCCGAGCAGTTGGGTCCCTATATGACGGGAGCGGCGGTATGAGTACCGGACCGGCGACGCCGCCGCGCGAACACCAGCGGGCGATGCAGAGTACGGGTGAGGTTCGCGCCATGGCGGAGCTGCCGGCGCGGGCCGGTATCGGAGTGGCGGGGGCATTCCTGCCGCCGCTGGTGGCGCTGGCGATCGCCGCGGTGGTGGGCGACCTGCTCATTTTGAGTTTCGGTGAGGCGCCGAGCACGGTGTTCCGTCTGTTGGTCGACGGCACGTGGGGCAACGCCTACGGCATCGGACAGGTCCTGTACAAGGCGACCACGCTTGCCTGCACGGGACTCGCCTTTGCGCTGGCCGGGCGCGCGGGGCTGTTCAATGTGGGCGCCGAAGGACAGCTCGCCGCTGGTGGCTTCGGCGCGGCGGTGCTCGGCATGCTGCTGCCGGCCGGTACACCGGCGCTGATTGCCGTGCCGCTGTGTCTGTTGGCCGCCATGCTGGTGGGTGCGGGTGTCGGTGCCGTGCCCGGGGCCTTGCGCGCCACGTTCGGCGCGAGTGAAGTGATCGTGACCATCATGCTCAACTTCATCGTGATGGCCTTCCTGAACTGGATTGTCTCCTCGACGCTGCATGTGCCGGACACGCTGCACACGCCGCCGATCGCGGCGGGGATGATGCCGCGCTTCGCCGACAGCTTTGCGGCCTTCCGCGGCAGTGCGGCGAACTTCACGATCGTGATCGCGGTGCTCGCCGCCGTAGCGAGCTGGTGGTATCTGTTCCGCACGCGCAGTGGCTATGCACTGCGCGCGGTGGGGCTGCAGCCCGATGCCGCCGAATACGGCGGTGTGCGCGTGCCCCGCGTGCTGCTGGTCACGATGTGTCTGTCGGGCGCGCTCGCCGGACTGGGCGGCATGAACTTCGTGCTGGGCTACAAGGGCTACTACGAAGAAGGCTTCGCCGGTGGTGCCGGCTTCCTCGGCATCGCGGTCGCGCTGGTGGGACGCAATCATCCCTTCGGCATTCTCGGTGCCGCGCTGTTGTTCGCCACGCTGTCGCAGGGCGGACTCGCGGTGAACGCCATCGTGCCGAAGCAGCTCACCGATATTCTCACCGCGGTCGTGATTCTCGCGGTGGCCACGGCGGTGCCGGAAGTGCAGACGCAACTGCGTGCGGCGGCGGCCAGTGTCACGGCGGCCTTTTACCGCG
>CANHNQ010000054.1 GCA_947462095.1 Gemmatimonadota bacterium | reverse complement strand
AGGGCTGCCCACAGTCGCGCCACCGTTTCGGCATCCACCAACCCCGCCGGCGAGCCACCGACCGCCGGCGTTCCCATCTGCTCGCTCGCACGGAACGCATCGACCGCAGCCACGGTCTCAGCGGTGAACAGATTCGCCTCGGGGCCCCGTGCCGGGACCGTGGCGCCGCGCTGGTAGAATCCGAGCGCGTTGAGCATCACCTTGAGCTGATACACGTCGCCGCCGGAAAACTGCTCGAGCGTGCGGTAACCGAGTGTCTGCGACACGGCATCGTAAATCCGCCGGAGTTCGCCCACCGGGTCGGCGTTTTCACAGACGTTGATGTTCGCCGTCTGGCCATCGCTGCGACGCGACATGCCAGGGCGCGCATCGGCTACGACCACGGCCGCCGACGTGCGCAATCCGTGGCGCTTGTCTCCGCCGAGCACGAAGCCGGCGTTGAGCGCGGTAATGAGTCGGTCGGCCAGATGATATGGCGTGCCTTCGCTTGCTTCAAAGCTCTTGGCCACCGCCTCGATCACCTCGGGGCCCACGAGAATGTTCCCCTGCGTCACATAGTTCTTGCCGGCGCGGTGCCCCGCCCATGCATTCGGGCCGCTGCCGGTGTGCTGCGCCGATCGACCATCCACCGAGATCACGGCCACCTGTCGCGACTGGAATCCGCTGTCGGCGGCCAACGCACGCTTGAGCGCGGCGTCGGGCGCCTCGCCACGCGCCAGTGCATCGAGCAGTTCGTTGCCATACTCGGTGCGGGTACTGGCCTGCGTGGCCACCGCACCCACGCCCTTGCGCACCCACGGGACGCCATTGCCCACGCAGGGCACGCGGGTCGTGACGGCAACGCCCACTTCACCGGTGCGGGGGTCGATGGCGGCAATGGAGAACGTGTGAAACACGAGCGAGTCGCGCCACGCATACGGCTCCTGAGCCTGCATAACGCGTGGCATCGCGGTACACGCGAGGGCCAGGGACCACGACACAACAGAGAGGGCGAACCGAGGGGTGCGTGTACGCATGGGGGGGCCGGTGAGAGAAAAGGGCGGCGTCCGGCGCATCAGCGCGGGCCGGGGCCAAGGTAGCGGTCGAAGTGCGCGACCAGCTTTCGGAGCAGGTAGGTGGCGTAGTACGGGCGCTGCGTCCAGCCGTGCGTCGCCGCTGGCGCGAATGCGAAGTCGAAATCCTTGCCAAGCTTCATGAACTCTTCCGCCAGCGCCACCGCTGACGAGAAGGGCACCACGTCATCCTGCATGCCATGAATGAGCAGCAGGTGGTCGCGCAGGTTGCCGGCGTATTGCAACGCGCCCCGCGTAAACGTGGCCGGATGCGACTGCGGACGGCGCACGATGGCCACGTCATCACTGCCAAAGAGATACGGGTCCGTTGCCGCCGCACCGGCCACGCCCGCGTGAAACAGTCCCGGCTTCTTGAGCAGCGAGTACACGGTGAGGGTACCGCCGTAGCTGCTCCCCCAGATGCCGAAACGCGACGCATCCACGAAGGGCAGGGTCTTCATGTACGTCACGGCGCTCTCGAGATCCTCGAGATCGCCACCACCCCAATCCATCAGGAATTTCTCGCGGAATTCGCGACCGTAGCCGGTGCTGCCGCGCACATCCACCTGCACCACGATGTATCCCTTCTCGAGCGCGAGATACTGCTGCAGCATGCCGTTCATGCCGCCCCAGCGGTTGCGCACGGTATTCGAATACGCCGGGCCGAAGAGCACCGGATAGTGCTTCGTGGAGTCGATGTTCGGCGGAAAGAACACGCGAATGCGCAGCGGCAACGTGTCGCTTCCGTTCTTGATGCTCAGATACGTCGGCGCGATCCACGGCACGCTCGCGAACTCCGGTGGCGTGGACGTGGTGATTCGACGTTCCACGGCGCCCGGTCGCACGTCGAGCAGATACAATTCCGTCGGCTGCACGTCGCTCGATGACAGCAGCGCGATCGTGCGTCCGTCGGGTGACACGAACGGCGCGTGGGTGCCCGGCCGCGTCGTGAGTTGTCGCGGGGGGCCGCCGGCTGCATTCACGCGGAACACGTGACGTTCCGACGGGCGCGGAGCCGAACTCACGTAGTCGATGCTGTGCGTGGCGCCACGCGGGATGCCGGCGCCGGCCACATCGTGCGGGCCCGAGGTCAGCGCAACGGGGGCAGCATCACCCGGCACCACGCGATACAGGCGATATCGATCGTCGAGATCGCCGGTGAGCACGATACTCCGGCCATCGGCACTCCACGCAGATGCGATATCGTTGTACACACGGGTCTCGCGGCGGTCCGTCCATGCCAGACGGGGCGTCGGCGTGGCCACGGTGAGCACATGGATCGTGCGGTCGATCGCATCATCACTCTCGCGATCGATCATCAGCGTGCCGGTGGTCGACCACGCGAAATTCACGATGCGGCTACGGCTCGAGTCGGGCAGTTCTACCATGTGCAGCGCGCGCGTGGCCACGTCGTACAGTCCGACCTTGCGCACTTCATTGGCCTGGCCGGGAGCGCCACGGCGCAGCGTGTTCAGTTGCACCGTGTCGCCGAGGTAGTACGGCATGCTGAACCGCGGCACGCCGCGTCGGTCCACGTAGTGCACGGCGATGGTGCGGGAATCGGGAGACCACGCATACGATGGTGACGGTCCGCTCCACGTGGCGCCACCGATTTCCACCTCACGGCCGTAGTACGTACCCAGTGCAATCTGGCCGATCGGCGCGACGGCGACGTTCGTCGCCCGCACCGGCGTACCGCTCACCAGCGGAAGCAACCACACGTCGCCATCGCGCAGGAACGAGACAGTGGCGCCGTTCGGCGAGATGGCGAGTTCGCTGACCTCGCCAATGCCGCTCGGCACGGCGGTTCGCGCGCCGGTCGCGATCGCCACGCGCCAGAGCGAGTCCCCCTGGACGAACACGATCGTACTCCCATCGGGGGTCCACACGAATTCGCCCACGCGCCCGGTGCTGCTGGCGGGGAGCAGGCGGCGCGGCGCGGTGCCCGCACGGTCGACCAGCCAGAGCGACCGGTCGGGGTGCGCCGCATCGCTCCAGAGAAAGGCGAGCGCCTTCGAGTCAGGAGACCAGCTGGGCGACGACGGCGCGGCGCCGGCGAGCGATGGTCCGGCGGTGATCCGTTCGAGCGTGAGTGGAGTACGGGCGGGCGTGCTCTGTGCCACGAGCAGGCTGCTGGGGGCGACCGCCGCAACGGCCGCGAGGAGGGTCCGGGCAATGAGGTGCATGGCCCGAACTTACAGGCTGAACCGAAAAAAAGAGGGGCGATCCGTCTGGACCGCCCCCCTCGTGGCCTACCCGGCCAGCACCGGCAGATGCCGGATCTTTTCCTGCCACTCACGCGGGCCGGTTTCGTGCACATTGCTGCCCGCGGCATCCACGGCCACCGTGACCGGCATGTCCTGTACTTCGAATTCGTAGATCGCTTCCATGCCGAGGTCTTCGAACGCCACTACCCGCGACGCGCGAATCGCTTTCGACACCAGATAGGCCGCGCCACCGACGGCCATGAGATACGCGGCCTTGTGCTTGCGAATTGCCTCGAGCCCCACCGGTCCGCGTTCGGCCTTGCCGATCATCGAGATCAGCCCCGTCTTGGCCAGCATCATCTCGGTGAACTTGTCCATGCGCGTGGCCGTGGTCGGGCCGGCCGGCCCCACCGCTTCGTCGCGCACGGGATCGACGGGGCCGACGTAGTAGATCACCCGATTCGTGAAGTCGACGCCCTCGGGGAGCCCCTCGCCCTTCGCGAACAGATCGGCGATCCGCTTGTGCGCCGCGTCGCGACCGGTGAGCAGCTTGCCGCTGAGCAGCAGGCGGTCACCGGCCGTCCAGGTGGCCACGATCTCCGGCGTGAGCGTGTCGAGATCCACGTGCTTGGCGTTCACGTCCGGTCGCCACGTGACATCGGGCCAGTCGGACAGGCTCGGCACCGGCAACGTGACCGCGCCGCTGCCGTCGAGCGTGAAATGCGCGTGGCGGGTGGCCGCGCAGTTGGGGATCATTGCGATCGGCTTCGACGCGGCGTGCGTGGGGCAATCGAAGATCTTCACGTCGAGCACGGTGGAGAGGCCACCCAGCCCCTGCGCACCGATGCCGAGCGCGTTGATCTTGTCGCACAGTTCGATGCGCAGCGCTTCGATCTTGTTCTGCGGACCACGCGCCTTGAGCTGCGTCATGTCGATGTGCTCCATGAGCGATTCCTTCGCCATGAGCATCGCCTTCTCGGCCGTGCCGCCGATGCCGATGCCGAGCATGCCCGGCGGGCACCAGCCGGCGCCCATGAGGGGCACTGTCTTCATGACCCAGTCCACGATGGAGTCGCTGGGATTGAGCATCGCGAACTTCGACTTGTTTTCGGAGCCGCCGCCCTTGGCCGCCAGCTTCACCTCGACGGTGTCGCCCGGCACGATCTCGTAGTGCACCACCGCCGGCGTGTTGTCGCGTGTGTTTTTCCGCGTAAAGGCGGGGTCGGACACGATCGACGCGCGCAGTACGTTGTCGGGCTGCAGGTAGGCGCGTCGCACGCCTTCGTTCACCATCTCCTGCACGGACATCGTGGCGTCCCAGCGCACGTTCATGCCCACCTTCAGAAACACCACCACGATGCCGGTGTCCTGGCAGATCGGGCGATGCCCTTCGGCGCACATGCGCGAGTTGGTGAGAATTTGCGCGATCGCGTCCTTGGCGGCCGGGCTCTGCTCTTTCTCGTAGGCGTCGCCCAGCGCATGGATGTAATCCAGCGGATGGAAGTACGAGATGTGCTGGAGTGCGTCCGCGATGGACTGGATGAAGTCGGCTTGGGCGATGGTGGTCATACGACGGAAAATAATCGAGCGCGGCCGCGCGACACCCCCTACCGCGGCGACCGCCCCCCGTCGACCGGCGCGGCCAGCAGGTGGTCCAGTCGCTCGCCCCATGCATGGCGGATGCGCGACACATGCTCGGCCGATCCACGCGGCTTCACTTTACGCCACCGCGGCAGCTGCTGATCCCACCCGTCCAGCAGCCAGCGCGCCCGCGCGCTCCCCGTGCGCTGCTGATGCAGCTGCAGCAGTCGGGACAACAATCGGGTGTCGTCCTGATCGAGATCGGCCAGCAGCACCATCTCGTGATTCAAGCGGCTCGCGAACGTATCTGCTTCGTCGAATACATACGCCACGCCGTTCGACATCCCCGCACCGAAGTTCCGGCCGGCGCGACCGAGCACCGCCACCACGCCGCCGGTCATGTACTCGCAGGCGTGATTGCCCACGCCCTCCACGACGGCACACGCCCCGGAATTCCGCACGGCAAACCGGTCGCCGGCCTGGCCCGCTGCACACAGCACGCCATCAGTGGCCCCGTACAGCACCGTGTTGCCGATGATCATGTTCAGGTGGCTCGCCCCGCGATACCGCGCATCGCGGAACGGACGTACGCTGATCTCGCCGCCGTTCAGCCCCTTGCCCACGTAGTCGTTCGCCTCACCCTCGAGCGACAGGTGCATCCCGCGCAGCGCGAACGCGCCGAAGCTTTGCCCCGCGCTGCCGCGGAAATCCAGGTGCAGCGTACCGGCGGGCATCCCTGCATCACCGAAACGCTCGGCCAGCGCGCCCGCCACGCGCCCCCCCACCGTGAGATGGTGATTGCGGATATCGTACGACCCGTGGAACCCCACGCCCGTGTCAATCGTCGTCGCGGCCTCGCGCAGGATCGTGGCATCGAGCGACTCATTGCCGTGCCGCTCGTTGCGCACGAGCGTGCGCCGACGCGCTTCATCCGTCCGTCGCGGCGGTGACAGCACCATCGACAAATCGAGCATCGCCGAGCGGGGCAGCTCTGGACGTTCCGCGCGCTGCAGCAGCTCCACCCGGCCGATGATGTCGTCGAGGGATCGGGCACCGAGCAACGCCAGCTCGGTGCGCACATCCTCCGCCATGCGCGAAAAGAAGCCGATCACCTGCTCCGGTGTGCCGCGGAACTTCGCGCGCAAATCTTCGCGCTGCGTGGCGATACCGGTGGGGCAGGTGTTGAGATGACACTGTCGTGCCATGTCGCACCCGATCGCCACCAGTGGCGCGGTCCCGAAGCCGTACGACTCCGCCCCCAGCAACGCAGCGATGATCACGTCACGCCCCGTACGCAGGCCGCCGTCCACGCGCACCTCGACCCGATGACGCAGGCCGTTTTCGATGAGCACCTGCTGCGCCTCGGCCAGACCAAGCTCCCACGGAGCACCCGCGTGCTTGATGCTCGACAGCGGCGAGGCGCCGGTACCGCCCGAGTGTCCGGCAATGAGCACGTAGTCGGCGAACGCCTTGGCGACACCCGCCGCCACCGTGCCCACGCCCGACGACGCCACCAGCTTCACACCAACCCGCGCCCGCGGATTCACCGTCTTCAGATCGTGCACCAGCTGCGCGAGATCTTCGATGGAGTAGATGTCGTGATGCGGCGGCGGCGAGATGAGCGTCACGCCGGGTGTGGAGTGACGCAGCCGCGCGATGAGGTCCGTGACCTTGAAGCCCGGTAACTGTCCGCCTTCGCCCGGCTTCGCCCCCTGCACGATCTTGATCTCGATCTCTTCGGCGCGCACCAGATACTCGGTGGTCACCCCGAAGCGCGCCGACGCCACCTGCTTGATACGGCTATCCGCCCGCTCGCTCGCTGGGCGCGCGTACAACTCGGGATCCTCACCGCCCTCGCCGGAGTTCGAGCGCGCCTGCATACGGTTCATCGCAATCGAAATCGTCTCGTGCGCTTCGGGTGACAACGAGCCTAGCGACATCGCCGACGAGATGAAGCGTGCACGGATCGATTCCATCGGCTCGACCTCGTCCATCGCGATCGGCGTCATCGGGCGCAGCGCGAGCAGATCGCGCACGGTGGCCGGCACGGTGCCCTGCGCCCGCTCGGCGAACGTGCGCCACGCGTCATCGGCGCTCGTTCCGGCGCGTGACGCCCGCGCGCTGCCCACGGCCTGCTGTAGCGCCAGCACCGTTTGTGGGGCCCACCCGTGCTGCTCGCCGTCCTTGCGGAAGCGTACCCGTCCGAAGTCGGGGAGCGCCGAGGTGGCCAGATTGTCCGGGCCGTACGCACGACGGTGCCGCAAGAGCACGTCTTCCGACAGTTCGCGCATGGTCAGACCGCCCAACGCCGAGGTGGTGCCGGCAAAGCTGCGGTCGATCACGTCGGCGCCCAGGCCGATCGCGTCGAACGTCTGCGCGCCGCAATACGACGCCAGCGTGGAGATACCCATCTTGGCCAGCACCTTCAGCAAGCCTTTCTCGACCGCCGCGCGATAGCGCGACTGCGCGAGCGCCGGGCCGGGCCGTTCGGCGTCCGCATCGGTGCGACCGTGCGCGGCTTCCGAGAACAGTGTGGCCACCGTCTCCATCGCGAGCCACGGATGCACGGCCTCGGCGCCATAGCCCACGAGCGTGGCCACATGGTGCTGCTCGATCGCATCGCCCGCTTCCACCACCAGCCCCACGCGCGCGCGCAGTCCAGCCCGCACCAGATGCTGCCGCACGGCACCCACCGCCAGCAGCGCGGGAATCGGCGCCCGTTCGGCACTCATCTTCCGGTCGCTGATCACCAGCAGCCGCGCGCCCTTGCGGGCGGCCACCTCGGCGCGCCGACAGAGCGTATCGAGCGCCGCTTCGAGCGCCTCGGGACGCGAGTGCCCCTCGTACGTCGCGTCGATCGTGGCGCAGGGGAAGCCCGGGAACGACCGCAGCGCCGCCATCTCCTCCGGCAGCAGCACCGGATGCTCGATGCGCAACATCTGCGCATAGGTCGGCTTTTCCACCAGCGGCGAGCCACGGCGCCCCAGATGCATCCGCAGCGACATCACCATCGACTCGCGCAGCGAATCCATGGGCGGATTCGTGACCTGCGCAAAGCGCTGGCGGAAATACGAATACAGCGGCGGCGCACTGGGGGAGAGCACCGCCAGCGGCGCGTCGTCACCCATGCTGTACACGACTTCGAGGGCGGTGGTGGCCATCGGCTCCAGCACGAGACGCAAATCTTCGTGGCTGTACCCGAACGCGAGCTGCGTGGCGCGCAACAGGTCGCTGGAGCGCACCAGCGGCTCGGTGCCATCGCTCGTGGGAAGCGTCGACATCGCCTGCGCGATCCACTTCGCGTACGGACGACGCGTGGCCACCTCGCGCTTGGCGGCGAGGTTGCGGACGATGCGCTTGCCGGCGGTATCCACCAGGAACACGCCGCCGGGGCCCAGCTTCCCCGTTTCCACGACGTCGCGCGGATCGAAGTCGACGATTCCCACTTCGGAGCCGGCGGACACCATGCCGTCGGCGCGGATCTTGTACCGGCACGGACGCAGGCCGTTGCGGTCCAGCGACACCGCCACCTGAATGCCGTCGCTGTACGCCAGCGCGGCGGGCCCGTCCCACGGCTCGATCACGCACTGATGGTATTCGTAAAACGCCTTCACCACCGGCTCCACGTCGGGATACTTCTCCCACGCCTGCGGCACCCGCATCATCGTGGCGTGCACCGGCGAGCGCCCCGCGCGCACGAGCAGCTCGAGCGCGTTGTCGAGACTCGCTGAATCGCTGCCGCGCGGACGAATCGGATCGCGCACGCGCTCGGCCAGTTCGCCGAACGCCGGCGCCTCGAGCAGCGACCCACGCATCGCCATGCCGTTCCGGTTCCCCCACAGCGTATTGATCTCGCCGTTGTGCGCCAACATGCGGAACGGCTGCGCCAGATCCCAGCGCGGCATCGTGTTGGTGGCGTAGCGCTCGTGAAACACCGCGATCGCGCTCTCGAACGCCGCGTCGCGCAGGTCGGGGAAGAAGTCGCCGAGCTGTCCGCCGGTGAGCAGCCCTTTATACACGACCGTCCGGCAGGACATCGAGCAGATGTAGAACGGGTCGGTTCCCCGTGCCAGCGCCCGATGCTCCATCTCACGGCGCGCGAGGTACAGCTGCCGCTCCCAGGCGTCGTCGTCGCTGCCGGCGGGGCGGCCGATCAGCACCTGACGGATCGCCGGCATGGAGGCGCGCGCCGACGGCCCGAGCACCTCGGGGCGCACCGGCACGTCGCGCCAGCCAAGGATGGGGAGGCCGTCGGACCGGAGTACGTCGGTGATCAGCGAGATCGCCTCCTCCTGCGCGACGGGCTCGGTGGGGAGGAAGCACATGCCCACGGCGATGGCCGCATCGGCCGGCAGGTGTACGCCCAGTCGCGACGCGGCCAGGATGAAGAGGCGCCGCGGGATCTGCGTCATCAGCCCGGCGCCATCGGCGGAGCTGTCGGTGGACGAGGCCCCGCGATGCGCCAGCCGGGCCGAGGCCTCGAGCGCCAGCGTGACTACCTCGTGCGTCCGTTCGCCGCTCTGGCGGGCGATGAAGCCGACGCCGCAGGCGTCGCGCGGGCCGTAAGCCGACGCGGCGTCGTCGGTGAACAGGGTGCCGCTGGCGTTGTGCGCACGCATGGAATCGGGCTTCGCGTAGGGGGTGAACACGACACGGCAAGACACCACACGACCGTACGGAGGGGGACCTCACACCCCCGCCGACGGTCCGCGCGCGCGTCGGGCCAGTGGTCGTCGGGCCAGTGGTCGTCGGGCGGCGTGGCCGGCCGATACGACCGAAATCGACCTGCAACATACGCCGCCGGTCGTGCGAACGTTGGTCCGCCGGTGTGACTGGACGGCCCACTCCGGTGTGGTGGACACGCCGCTGGCGCGTTATTGTCTTTCCACACCTCATCATGCCCAGCGAACCTCTCCGCACCGACGCCGCCAACGCCGACATCCTCGTCTGGCAGACGGGATACCGGCTCCTGCTCGCGCTGGTCGCCGGCATCATCGCGGTCGGCCTGCGCAGTGCCGGCGTGCTCACACTCTCGTCCGTGGCCTTCGTCACCGTCGGCCCCGACGCGGCCGATCGCGTGCTGGGGGTGGTCGCCGTCGCCTACGTGGCGCTGGCCCTTGGCATCCGGGCACTGATTCAGCGCACCCGGGCGGCGGGGCGTACGCTGTCCACGCTCATGGTGCTGGCCGACCTTGTCGTCGTCTTTCTGCTGGTCTTTCTGCTGGCCGAACCCAACGACTACCACCGTGGGTTGCTCCTGGCGCTGTTCTCGCTGCAGCTCACGCATGTGTACTTCGGGCGCGCGCCCGCGCTGCTCATGCTGGCCGCGATCGCGGCCGCGTTCCTGCTCATCAACGACATCGCCCAGCGCTACAGCAGCGTGGTGTCGTGGCGCGAGGTACTCACGACGCTGGGGTTCTTCGGCGCGGGTTCGCTGCTGGTGCTCCGGGTGCAGGGGAACCTGCATGAGCGGCTCGGAACGTTGGTCTCGATCTTCGAGCGCGCGGAAGAGGGCGACTTCACCAACGCCTACGACGTGTCGGCCGACACGAGCCCCGACGCCATCACCACCGTGGGACGCGCATACAATCGGATGCGCACGCAGCTCGCCAGCATCGTGCAAACCGACCCGCTCTCGGGGTGCTTCAACCGGCGGGGCTTCGAGCAGCAGTACCGTCGCGAGCTGGCCCGCGCCGCCCGATCACAGACCGACGTGGCGCTCATCGCGATCGACCTCGACTTCTTCAAGCAGGTGAACGACACCTACGGGCACTTGGTGGGTGATCAGGTGATTGCGGAAGCCGGCGAGTTGCTGCGCGCCAATGCGCGTACGGATGACGTGGTGGCCCGCACCGGCGGCGAGGAGTTCATGATTCTCGCCCCCAACAGCTCGGCCGCCGGTGCGCAGCATCTCGCGCTGCGCGTGCTCGAGTCGTTCCGCCGCCGCACGTTTGGCGAACCCAAGGCCAAGGTCTCGATCACGGTGAGCGTGGGCGTCGTGTCGGACAGCGTGCCCGACGAGTCCATTGCCGAAGCGCTGCGGGCCCGCGCTGACGAGGCGCTGTACGCGGCCAAGCGCAGCGGCCGCAATCGCGCCGTGCTCTGGTCGCACGGCCTCGATGCCTTGCGCCTGGGGCAAACCAGCGGCGAGTACCCGCCGATCAAGCGCTGAGCGCCGGCGGCGCAGGCCAGATCTCCACTTGCCGTGGGCCGGCGCGAACGGGTAGGCTGCGATGCGGCGAGATCATGTCGACTCGTGGCCAGGCGGCGGTAGGCCGTCGTCTCTCAGTGGTGAAACGGATCGCCGTGGTGAGAAACACGTTTGCACTCTTCAGCTAGTCGCACCGAAAGCGGTCGCGCCCGCCCACGGCGCCTGCTCTTCGTCGGCACCCTCCCCGAGCCGGGTGGTGCGGCGAGCCACCTGATCACCCTCGTGCAGGCGGTCGCGGCGGCCGGGCACACGGTCGGGGTCCTCGCGACGCCCGGATGCGACATCTGGCGGGCGCTGGCCGATGATCCCCGCGTGGTGATGTACGACGCGCGGTTTCTCCGTACCTTCGATCGGGTCGCCATGCGCACCCTGCATCGCGCCATTCGCGAGCTGCGCCCGGATCGTGTCGTCGCCGTATACGAGCGCGATTACTGGGGATCGGCCCTCGTGTGTGCCGGTGCTCGCGTGCCGCTCTCCCTGTTCCTGCATCACGCCGGCCTCAAGCGGTCGAATCGCATCGCGTTGCGCTTTATCCGGCACCACATCCTGGTGCCCTCGGCGAGCCTGCGGCACTGGCTCCTCGAGCGCGGCGCCGCCGCGGCGTCGGTGGACGTGCTGCAGAATCCGCTGGATACCGACTTCTTTCGCCCCGACCCCGTGCTGCGGAGCGAAACCCGCGCCATGCTCGGCGTCGCGGAGGGCGACCTGCTGGTGGGCTACGTGGGGCGGATCGAGTCGAACAAAGGGGTCGTGCCGTTCGCCGAGTCGGTAAACGAAGCCATGACCGCCGTGCCGAATCTGCGCGCCCTCTGGGTCGGCTTCGGCCGCCGTGAGCCGGAACTCGACCACGTCATTCAGGCCGGCCCGTTCGCGGCGCGACACCTCCGTCGGCCATGGGCGTCCGACATGCGACCGTTCTACGCCGCGATGGACCTGCTGGCGTTACCCTCCACGGGGCCGGAATCATTCGGCCGGGTGCTGATCGAAGCGCAGTCCTCCGGCCTTCCCGTGCTCGGCAGTGACATCGGTGGCATCGCTGAAGCGATGCAGGCGGGAACGACGGGGAAGCTCGTGGCGCCCGGTGATGTCCGGGCGTGGGCGGCGGCACTGATCGACATGGCGCAGCAGCCCCTCCCGCGCGCATCGATGGGGGCCGCCGGTCGTCGCTTCGTTCGCGCCACGTTCGACAGCGCGGTGATCGTCCGCCGTTTTGAGCAGATGTTCCCAGTGGCCGGCCCGTAGTCGGACCTACCGCACGGCCATCGTCCCTTCGCTCACCAGCACCGTGGCGCCACCCACACGCACCGCGTCGATCACGCCCGCGTGCTTGTGCGCCTCGATCTGCAGTCGGCTGGGACGCCCCATCTCCACCCCCTGCGCGACCTCCCACCGCAGCAACCCATCGCGCGGCGTCCGCTTGGCGAGATAGCCTGCCAAACACGCATTCGCCGACCCCGTGGCCGGGTCTTCCGGCACCGTGGAGCCCGGCACGAACACCCGCGCGCGGATGTCGCAGCCGCGCACATGCGCCGGCAGCAGTGCCTCACGTGCGGCCGTGTGCGCCACGTCGCCGTCGCGCGCCATCGCAAACACCATCGGCCACGCCGCCCATGCGCCCTTGAGCACCGACTCCCATGCATCGGTGCGCAACCGGGCGCGCTCCACCGCCTCCACGCTGTTCAGTGCGATCAGCTGAAACGGCAGCCCACAACTCACCCCCGCCGGCGCATGCGCGCCGCCCACCAGATCCGACGCCGACAGCGACAGCACACTCGCCAACGCCTCGAGATCCGTGACCTCCACCCGCTCCTCCGGCAACTGCGCCGTGGTGAGCTGGGCGTGCACCGGCACACCATGCGCCAGCGTAATGCGCACCGGCACCGGCCCCACATTCTCACCCAGCACGAGCGTCATCTCGCTGCCCACCGCCGGCACTTCACCACTCGCCACCAGCACGTGCGCTGTTCCGATGGTGGGATGCCCCGCGAACGGCACTTCGAGCTCCGGGGTGAAAATGCGCACCCGCCGCGTATGCGACGGATCCTCCGGCGCGAACACGAACGTCGTTTCCGCGTAGTTGAACTCGCGCGTGATGGCCTGCAGTGTCTCCGTGGGAAGCCCCTCGGCGCCGAACACCACGGCGAGCTGGTTGCCCGTGAACGGTTCGGAGGTGAAGACGTCGGCGGTGATGAAGCGGAGGGTGCGCATAGAGCGGGAAGGAGAAAAACAGTAAGGGGTAGGGAGTACGGGGTACGGAGTCGCGGCCTACTCCCGACCCCCTACTCCGTACCCCCTACTTCGCAGTTACCCAAGGAACGGGTACTTCCAATCCAACGGACTCGAGAACGTCTCCTTGATGTTCCGCGCACTCACCCAGCGCATCAGGTTGAGCTTCGATCCCGCCTTGTCGTTCGTGCCCGATCCGCGTGCACCACCGAACGGCTGCTGACCGACCACGGCCCCCGTGGGCTTGTCGTTGATGTACAGATTGCCCGCGCTCTGCCGCAGCACACTCATCGCTTCGCGCACCGCGCCGCGGTCGCGCGAGAAGATCGCACCGGTGAGCGCGTACGGCGACGTCGTGTCCACCAGCGTGAGCGTCTCGCGCCACGCCGCGTCCTCGTACGGATGGATCGTGATCACCGGGCCGAACAGCTCTTCGCACAGCATGCGGTGCGTCGGGTCGTCCGTCTCCACGATCGTGGGCTCGATGAACCACCCCTTCGAATCGTCGTAGCCACCGCCGGCGACGATGTTGGCCGACGTCTTGGCGTCGTCGAGATACCCCTTCAGGCGGTTGAACGCCTTCTGGTCGATCACCGCCGCCACGAAGTTCGAGAAGTCGCGCACGTCGCCCTGCTTCATGTCGGCCATCATCGCCACGCAGCGCGCCTTCACGTCGGGCCACATCGACTTCGGCACGTACGCGCGGCTGGCCGCCGAGCACTTCTGGCCCTGGTATTCGAACGCGCCGCGCACGATCCCCACGGCCACCGCCTGCGGGTCGGCGCTCGGGTGCACCACGATGAAATCCTTGCCGCCCGTCTCGCCCACGATGCGCGGATAGGACTTGTAGGTGCCCATGTTTGAGCCGATCGTCTTCCACATGCTGTTGAACACGCCCGTGGAGCCGGTGAAGTGCACACCGGCCAGGTCGCGGTGCGCCAGCGCGATGTCGGAGATCATCGACGCGTCGCCCGGGATGAAGTTGATCACGCCCGGCGGGAGCCCCGCTTCTTCCAGCAGCTGCATCGTGTACCACGACGACAGCAGCGCGGTGGCCGATGGCTTCCAGAGCACCACGTTGCCCATCAGCGCGGGGGCGCCCGGCAGGTTGCCGCCGATCGCCGTGAAGTTGAACGGCGTGACCGCGTACACGAACCCTTCCAGCGGACGGTAGTCCAGCTGGTTCCACATCGTGTGGTCGGAGATCGGCTGCTCGCTGTACAGGTCCTGCGCGAACTGCGCGTTGAAGCGCCAGAAGTCGATCAGCTCGCAGGCGGCGTCGATCTCGGCCTGATGCACCGTCTTGGCCTGCCCCAGCATCGTGGCGGCGTTGATCGTGTCGCGCCACGTGGTGGTCAGCAGCTCGGCGGCGCGCAGGAACACGGCGGCGCGGTCTTCCCAGCGCCAGCTCGACCACTCGGCCGACGCCGCGGCGCTGGCCGCGATCGCCTCGTGCACCAGCTCCGGCGTGGCCTTGTGGTACGTGGCCAGCACATGGTGGTGGTCGCACGGCATCGTGACGGTGCCGGTGTTGCCCGTGTGAATCCGGCGCCCGCCGATCACGATGGGAATCTCCACCTGCTCGGCTGCCATGCGGTCGAGACGGAGTTTCAGGTTCTTCGTTTCGGGCGAGTTCGGCGCGTACGTACGCACCGGCTCGTTGACGGCGACCGGCACGCGACGCGTGCCATCGAAGGCGGCAAAAGACATTGAGACGTTCTCCGAGAGGGCAGGATAGGGAAAGCGAAAGCTAGCGTCGTGCGGTTCTTGCAGTACCCTTCGCGCATGGCCCTGCCTTCCGTGCGTTCGCCCCTCCCGTTCCGGCTGTCCCGGACCCGCCGTTCCTCGTGGGCGGCCCCCGTCGTGCTCATCCTCGCCCTCACCGCGTGCGAGACGCCGTCCGTCCGCTGGGTCGATGCCGACGCCGAGGTCACCAGTCTGCCGTCGCCGCTCACGTACCCGCCGTACGTGGCGACCGACTCCACGCTCAGCGCGTCGTCGCCCTACGCCGACTTCCTCCTCACGCAGGATCTGTGGCGTGAAGCGGGCGGCACCAGCCTGCTCGCGCCCACCGCGGCGGCGATGGCCGAAGCCAGCGACGCGGTGGAGCCTGAGGCCATGCTGCCCGCGGTACAGACCGCGCCGACGCCGCCGACGTCGCTCGGGGACGGCAACGCGCCCAGCGATTCGCTACGCTGCGCCCGTTCGATTCGGATCGTCTCGGCTGGTGCGCGTGGGCAGGTCGCGGTGTGGTGGAGCCGAGGCGCTGGCGGGCGCGTGCGCCTCGCGGCGGCCTGGCGGGATAGCATGGTTGCCCCCTCGCCCGATTCGGCCGCTGGCGGGGCTGCAGGGGCTGCGGTGGCCATGTCGGGGAGCGCGTGGCGCGGGCCGATCATGGTGGACTCGCTCGATCAGGGCCCCGGGGACGCGCAGGCGGCCGATCGCGGCGCCTATGGCTGCGCCCGTCCTGCCCCGAGCGTGGCCATCGACAAAAAGTATGGGTACGTCCACGTTGCCTACGCCCTGACCGGCCCCGAAGGACCGGGCGTGTTCTATGCGCATCAAATGGACCCGCGGTCGCCGTTCGAGCCGCCGGTCGCGATCATCTACGGTGAGCGCATCGGCGACGCGCGGGTTGCGGTCGATGGCGATGTGGTGGCGGTGGCGTACGAGGATCCGAACAGCGGCGGCGATCGACGAAAGATCGGCCTCGCCGTGTCGCGCACGTCGGGACACCTCTTTGAAAATCGGCTCACCGCCAGCGGGGGCATCTCCAACGCCCGCGACCCGCATGTGATCGTGCGTGGCCGCGCCGTCGTTGTCGGCTGGAGTGAGACCGCCGACGGCGCCGATCCGGTGTTCCGGTTGCGCCGCGCCCGCGTTGCCCCCTGACGCCACGCGACTCCTCTCACTCTCAATCCGATCGTATGTCGCTTCTCCTTGGCGCCCACTGCATCGATACCGGCGGCATCCCCATGGCCGCCCGGCGCGCGGGCAAGGCGGGGATGCAGTCCCTGCAGATCTTCAGCGCGATTCCGAAGTTCTACAACGACAAGGTCGGGGTGAAACCCGATCGCCTTGCCCGCTATCAGGAAGCGCTGGCCGAGGCCGGCATTCGGCCCGAGCACGTCATCGTGCATGCGGCGTACGTGATCAACTGCGCCACCCCCGACGACGAGAAGTGGAACCGCGCGGCCGCCGCCCTGGCCAAGGAGTTCGAGCGCTCCACCGCGCTGGGCGTGGCCGGCGTGTGCTTTCACCCGGGTGCCGCTACCGACGGTGACCGCGACGCGGCCATCGCCCGCGTGTCGGAGGCGATGCGTCGCGCGCTGGCGGCGGTGCCGGCCAGTCACACCCGCTTGCTGATCGAGAACACCGCCGGTGCCGGTACCACGGTGGGGCGCACGCCCGACGAAGTCGGCGCGATGCTGGCGGGCATCCCGGCCGCCGATCGCGCGCGCACCGGCTACGGGCTCGACACCTGCCATCTCTTTGCGTCGGGGTATCCGATCGCGACCTCGCGCGCCGATCTCACGCAGGTGCTCGATGCCTTCGAAGCGGCCACCGGCGAAGCGCCGGCATTCTTTCACCTCAACGACAGCGAAGGCGCCCTCGGCTCGAATCGCGATCGGCACGCGCTGATCGGCGAAGGGTTGATCGGGGCCGACGCCTTCAGCTGGTTGCTCCACGACCGCCGCGCGCAGGGGGTGCCGCTCATCCTCGAGACGCCGCAGGAGCACGCCGAGATCGCCGACGACGATGACGCGCCCGATCCGTGGGATGTCCGCTCGATCGCGCTGCTCCGCACGCTGGCGACGGAGCCGCCACGCGGCTGATGGGTGCCTCGTGGCGGGGTGCCTCGTGGCGAGGTGCCGTGATGGGGCTGTGCGTCGTCGTGCTGGCCTGTGAGGGGCGCGCCACGCCATCCCGCGTCGTCATCGCCCCGCACGTTGCGCCGCACGTTGCGCCGCGCGTCTCGCGGCGCGATGTGCGGGTCGTCGTGGACAGCACGGTCACGCTCGCCGGCGAGCTGGCACTCCCCGGCGCTGCCGCATCGCGGGGCACGCCGACCGCCGTGCCGGCGGTGCTGCTCTTGAGTGGCTCCGGGGCGCAGGACCGCGAGGGCGCGCGCACCGAGTTGCCCGGCTATCGCCCTTTCGCCGACATCGCCGATACGCTCGTCGCCGCCGGCTTCGCGGTGCTGCGCCTCGATGACCGCGGCACGGGCGCCTCGACCGGCCGCTTCGATGGGGCGACCACCGAAGACTTCGCGCGCGACGCCGCGGCGGCCGTCGCCTGGCTGCGGCGCGACGGGCGCGTGCGGCCGGACCGGATTGCCTTGGTGGGCCACAGTGAGGGCGCTCTGGTGGCGTTGTTGGTCGCGCGCGACGATCCGCACGTCTGGGCGCTGGGATTGCTGGGGGCGGCGTCCCGTCCCGGGCGCGACATCGCGCGCTGGCAACGTGCCACGCTCGTCGCCAGCGATCTGATCACGTGGCCGCCGGTGCAACGCGCCGCGGTGCTGGCGCGCGCCGAGTTGGACGCCGACGCGATCGCGGCGACCGATCCCTGGCTGCGCACCTGGTTCGCCCTCGACCCCCGGCGCATCGCGCGTGACGTCCGGCAGCCCGTGCTCCTGCTGCATGGCGAGAACGACCGGCAGGTGCCCGTTGAGCAGGCCGACGAGCTGGCGGCCGTGCTGCGCCACGCGCGCACGGTGCGCCTGCCGCATACCGATCACCTCCTCCTCGACGACTTCGACGGTGATCCGCGCGGCTACGTACGCCTCACCTCGCGTCGTCTCGAGGGGAACGTGCTGCGCGCGCTCGTCGCGTTTCTCGAGCAGCAGAACGCCGGAAATCGATTCTCCGAGGGAAAAACGGCCAAATAAATCCGCCGATTTCGGCGCGAAGTGCGATTTTCAGAGGGAAAAACGTGAAAAGCACTATTGCGCGACGTCGGCGTGATTGTACTTTTGGCCGTCCGCTGAGACGTAACCGCGTCTTCGCGAGATCTGTCGAGAGCCGTATTGCTCGACGCGACCCGACGGGTTCCCACCTCAGGAGACAACATGGCCGCTGCGAAGAAGTCTGCGAAGAAAGCTGCAAAGAAGGCCGCCCCGAAGAAGGCCGCCGCCAAGAAGGCGCCTGCGAAGAAGGCCGCCCCCAAGAAGGCCGCCGTGAAGAAGGCCGCCCCGGCCAAGAAGGCCGCCGCGAAGAAGGCCCCGGCCAAGAAGGCCGCCAAGCGCACGCCGAACGCGGCCTTCATGAAGGCCCTCACGCCGAGCAGCGAGCTCGCCGCCGTCGTCGGCGACAAGCCGCTTCCGCGTACGGAAGTCGTGAAGAAGCTGTGGGCCTACATCAAGAAGCACGGCCTCCAGGACACCAAGAACAAGCGCAACATCAACGCCGACGACAAGCTGAAGGCCGTGTTCGGTGGCAAGAAGTCCGTCAGCATGTTCGAGATGACGTCGCTGGTCTCCAAGCACCTGTCGTAACTTCCGACGGACTGCTGCGTATGTTGAAGGGGCGCGTCCTGCATGGACGCGCCCCTTTGATCTAGTCCGTCCTCGACTTCCCAACCGCTCCGCCCGTGGCCTCGAAAAGCTCGTCCTCGAAAAGCAGCACCGATCGCAAGAGTGTCGCGAACCTCCGCGCCGGGAAGTCCTCTGGTGGTGGGGGCGGCTCCACCCTCTGGGAAAACGTCAAGGCGATTCTCGTCACCCTGGCGATCTTTCTCGCGATCCGGACGTTTCTGATCGAGGCCTACCGCATCCCCTCGGGGAGCATGATCCCCACGCTGCTCGTGGGGGACTGGCTGTTCGTGAACAAGCTCGCCTACGGCCCGCACGTCCCGTTCACCGGGATCAACCTGCCGGGCTACGATGATCCGGAGCGCGGCGACGTGGTGGTGTTCGTCTCGCCCAACCAGATCGATCAGCCCGAAGATCCCAATCCGATTCTCGTCAAACGTCTCGTCGCGGTGGCCGGTGACACCATCTGGATGCGCGGCGGCGTCTTCCATGTGAACGGCATGGCGCAGCGTCAGGGCTTCCCGGCGTCGGAGAACCCCAAGGGCGACGGCGGCTTCTCGCATCCGCTCTTCAGCTGGCAGAAACAGTTCGAAGTGCGCGGCACCCGTGCCGGCGAGCCCCCCGTGTCGCCCACGCTCGACGACTGGGGGCCACTCGTTGTGCCCGCGAACTTCCTGTTCATGCTGGGTGACAATCGGTACGACTCCAAGGACGGCCGCTACTGGGGCTTCGTCCCGCGCGAGAACGTGCGCGGCCGCCCCGTGTTCGTGTACTACTCGTACAACGCCGACGAAAGCGTCCGTCCCCTGCCGTTCATCACGGATATCCGGTGGGGACGCATCGGCACGATCCTCAAGTAGTGCGGCGCACCGTGCGCGCCCCCCTGCGTCTCGCGGCCGCGCTGCTCCTCGCCGCCGCGAACGCGTCGGTGTCGTCGGCACAGAGCGGCGCGGTCGCCGCCACCGCTGCGGCCGCGGGCACCGTGCGCACCGACACCCTGTGGTCACAGTCGCTCGGGGCCTCCAAGGCGCTCGTGGTCTATCTGCCGCCCTCGTACACCGCCGCCACCCGCACCCGCTATCCGCTGCTGGTCTACCTGCACGGCCGCAGCGGCAACGAACGCAATTGGGTCGACGTCGGTCGGATCCATCGCACGATGGACTCGCTGGTACGGGCCGGTGCGCCTGAAGCCATCATCGCCATGCCCGACGGCGACGACGGCTGGTATGCCACCTGGAATCAGCTGGGCGACGCGAATGCCTGCCGCGCCGATAGCGCCCGCCGCGAGCCCGCCGCCACCTACTGTGTGCCATGGACGCGCTACGACGATTACGTCGCGCGTGACATCGTGGCCCACATGGACACGAGGTATCGCACGATCGCCCGCCGCGAGCGTCGTGGGATTGCCGGGTTGAGCATGGGTGGATTCGGTGCGCTCACCCTGGCCGTGCAGTATCCCGAGGTCTTCGCCGCCGCCGCCAGCCACTCGGGCGTCCTCTCGCCGCGCTACCTCGGCCCCAAGCCGTTCGCAGCGCCCCCGCGCTACGCCAACACCACCGCCGAGTTGCAGGCGGCCGCCCGGAATCTGTGGCCGGATCTGCGCTGGGTGATGGGGAAGGACACCATCGGCTGGAACGCGCGGGACCCGGGGCGCATGGCGCAGCGGCTGCAGCAGCGGGCCGCCACGGGCGGCGCACGCATGCCGCAGCTGATGTTCGACGTGGGGGTCGACGACCCGTACGCCGACCAGAATCGCGACCTGGATGCCACCCTCACCCGTATCGGGGTCCCGCACCGCTACGCCGAATGGCCTGGCGCGCACACGTGGAGCTACTGGCAGTCCCACGCCGCGGAAAGTCTGCAGTTCCTGCTGGGAAACGTCGCGGGCCGCTAGAAAGGCTGGCGTCCGCCCTTCCGGGACGTAGCTTGCCAAGATGAGCCGGTTCTTTCCGAAGGACGTCATTCACTGGGGCGAAGAGCGCCTGCACCCGCTACGCGCATTCGCCATCCGAACGGTGGAGCCGGCGGGGATCACCGGCGTGCTGCTTCGCCTTGGGCGCGCCGCGCTGCTGGCCAGCACCAACTGGATGCTATTCATTGGCGGCCTCGTGGGCGGCGTGCTGTTCCTCTGTGGCATGCTCACCTGGCACCTTGGCAACTTCCCGGTGAAACGGTGGCCGCCGCGTGTGACCTTGTTCCTGGTCGTTGAAGTCTTCGCCGAGATGGGCACCAGCTCCCTGCTCATCGCCTTCTCTCGCGAGCGCGTGGGATCACGCGTGGCCGCGTGGGCTGATTGGTGGTCGATGGCCGGCCAAACCCTCGTCGAGCGCACCCTCGTACTCGCCGTCTTCGCGCTCGTGTTGGGCGGGACCGTGCAAGTGGTTCGTCGCGCCATGGAACCGCGCGAAGCCCCGACACGCGAAGCATAACCCAAACCGCAGGCCTCTCTGTGCGCATTCTTCCCGTTCTCTTGCTGGCCGCCGCGTCGGTGTCCACGCCGGCATTCACGCTCGCTGCCCAGCCCGTGGTCACGCCGGCCACCCCAGGCACCCGGACCTCCGGTTCGACGGCCGCCGACACGCTCCGCCCCTTCGGCACGCTGCGCGAGCAGGCGTTCAAGCAGCAGCAGTGGCTCGAGCTGCGCATGGAACGCACGCTCCCCGCGCTCATGCGCCGCGAGGGCGTGGACATGTGGGTCGTGCCGATGCGCGAGTACAACGAAGACCCCGTGTTCACCGCCATCACGTCGCCCACGACGTTCGCCGCACGCCGGCGCACGATCTATGT
>CANHNQ010000053.1 GCA_947462095.1 Gemmatimonadota bacterium | reverse complement strand
GATTCGCCGCCGGCCCCTCCGGAGCTGCGCCTCACGGTGTCCCCGCCAATGCCGATGCCGGCGCCGCCGGGACCGGTCACGGTGCCGATGAGCTGGTTGCTTCGTATCGCGTCACCGTCGGTACAGTTCCGCGCCACAAGAGCCTTTTTACCGAAGGCCGCCGCGGAGCCGGGGTGGGCAACGGTTCCATATGGCAGTCGGCAGGGATGGCATCTGCTGCTCATGCAGGACGGCGACGGGCGGTGGCCGGGCGGGATGCTGACGGTGCCCGCCGGGTCGTCCCTTGAGGGTATCGGCACGATCCCCGCGTACCGGCGGCTGTTGGAACTGGGGTGGGACCCCGAAAGCCCCGCGATGAGCTCGACCAAGCGGTTGCTGTTCCGACTGCTGGCGGAAGACGAGGACCCGTCGTTTCTGGCCGAGATGATGCCGGCGGAGTGGGACGAGGACCTGATCAGGCGCGGACGGCTGGTGCTGCGCGAGGCCGCGGCTGCGGCGCTCGCGCAGGCGGGTTACGAGAACGATCCGCGGCTCCGCGGCGCCGCCCGTCGGCTGGTGGATCGGGTCATGACGTTCCTGAAGTCGCCATTGGCGCAGAAGCCGTGGATCCGCCTCGGGAATCAGCACGTGCTCCCCGCCGACGTCACCGCGCCGTCGTTTCACCTGCTGATCATGCTGGCGTACATGCCGCAGTTCCGCAGTGAACACTACGAGTTCATGGACCGGCTGTTCACCTATCTCACACAGCCCTGGCCCCGCCAGCAGCCGGTGCAGCAGGTCGGTCCACATCTGATCGAGCAGCCGCACCTGGTACTGGGCGACCTGCTGCCGACCCGGAATGCCATGGATGCCGACATGGCCTCATCGCTGGGATGGCTCGAGGTGATGGCGCGCCTCGGCTTCCTCACCAAGCACGACGGCTGGTGCAAGCTGCTGGATCGTCTCCTCGACGACCGCGACCGGAAGCATGTGTGGACCCCGCCCCGTTCGGTCGTCATGCCGGAGCGCGTGCCCGTCTGGTCGTGGCCGCTGCTCCCGCTGTCGGATCCGACGGTCGGCGCCCCCGCCGCTTCGGCCTTTTCCGCCGACGTCACCGTCCGGCTGGCCCTCATCGCGCAGCTGTGCGGGCGAGAGATCGAGCTGGGCTAGGCTTGCCGGATGGCTTGACCCATTAGCTTTCCGGTCAACACATGACTGCAATCGACCCTGACACGCTGATCGACGATACCACGTTCGCCGATCTGGGCCTCGCCCAACCCCTGCTCGCCGCGCTCTCCGATGCCGGCTATGAGCGTCCCACGCCTATCCAGCGCGATGCGATTCCGCTCGCGCTGAAAGGGCGCGACTTGATCGGTCTCGCCCAGACGGGCACCGGCAAGACGGCCAGCTTCACGCTGCCGATGGTGCATCGCCTGTTGGGCGGACCGCGCCGGACACGCGTCCTTGTGCTCACCCCCACCCGTGAGCTCTGTCTCCAGGTGGAGGAAAGCGTGCGCAAGTATTCCAAGTTTGCGCCCGTCGACGTCATCCCGGTGTTCGGTGGTGTTGGCTACGAGCCGCAGGAGCGCGCGCTGCGCGCCGGCGTCGACGTCGTGGTGGCCACGCCGGGCCGTCTGCTCGACCATCTCGAGAAGCGTAACGTCGACTTCTCGTATCTCGAGACGCTGGTGCTCGACGAAGCGGACCGGATGCTCGACATGGGATTCGCGCCGCAGCTCAATCGCATCGTCGAACAGGTGCCGCGCTATCGGCAGACGCTGCTGTTCAGCGCGACCATGCCGCCCGAAGTCGAGGCGCTCGCGCGCAAGTATCTCCGTAAGCCCGTCGTGGTGCAGGTCGGTCGGCGCTCGTCGGCCGCGACCACGGTCACGCATGCGGTGTACCCGGTGCCGCGTCATCTCAAGAACGACCTGCTGGTGCATCTGCTCACGAAGAAGGCGCATGATTCGGTGCTCGTGTTCACGCGGACCAAGAGCGGGGCGGATCGCGTGGTGCAGGATCTCGAGAAGGCCGGCGTGAAAGCCGGTGCCATGCACGCCGACAAGTCGCAGCGCGAGCGCATGGCGGCGCTCGAGGACTTCAAGTCGGGCAAGCTGCGGGTGCTCGTGGCAACGGATATTGCGCAGCGCGGTCTCGACATCTCCGGCATTACGCACGTGATCAACTACGACGTGCCGCAGCAGCCGGAAGATTACGTGCACCGGATCGGGCGCACGGGGCGCGCCGCGAGCACGGGCGACGCGTACACGTTCATGGCCGCCGAAGACATCGGCATGGTGCGCACGATCGAGCGCACGATCGGACAGGAAATTCCGCGCGTCAGCGTGCCGGGGTTCGACTTCGGCACCTGATCGTCGCGTCTGCTATTGGAGCTATCGTCGTTGCACGCGCCCGAGACGCGATACCGTTATGGTGTCGGCTCGGGCGCTTCGCGTGAGGACCAGTCGCAGATTGGCGGCGCCGACGCCCAGCCCAGACGGTGCGTAGCTGAGCGAGTCGCGGGTGGCCTCAAGGGTGAGCCCGCTGCCGTGGAAGTCACCGACGGCAATGGTGTCGGGACCCACGTGGACCACGACCCGCGTGCCCGCGGCATCGAACCGCACCGCGGTGCGGTCGCCGGTGGCGATGGCATGATCACGCGCCAGGGCAAGTAGGTCGACGGTTTCCTGCGCCGCCATGGCCACGTCGAGCGAGGCGAAGAGCGCGGTCCCCGAGGTCATCGCGATAGCGGCCAATACGCCGCTGAGCATCAGCAGCCACAGCTGTTCAACCAATGTTGCGCCACGTCGGCGACGGCGCGGGTGCTGGGTGCGGTGCGAACACTGCATCGGTGGGCGGAGGGGGTCGTGGATGGGGCGCGGCGACTATATCGTGAATCATCGCGTCGCTCGCGGTGTTGGATCACACGATCAATCCGGGGTCATCGAACGGTGTCATCCGAACGTCGCCGCTATCATCCTTTCCTCGCCGTCCGGTCCGCCGGGCGCCGCCGGGCGGTCACGTTGATCGCCATCGTCGCCGTCAGCGTCGTGTGGAGTGCGGCCACCGCTTGCAGCCGTGGCGTACCCAGTCCCACCAGCGAACTCACGTCGGGGCAGGCCGTGATGGACCTCGGCACACTCGTGGGTCAGCTGCGCGAGGAGAATGCGATGCTGCAGTCGCAGATCGATTCACTGCGCGGTGCACTGGCGTATCAGGACACGATCGTGCGACAGCTGGCCGCCGGCGCCGGGGTCCAGATGCGCGCGCCGGCCTGGCCAACGCCCTGAATTGGTGACTACGCGATACATTGTCGCGATCACTCTCAACTCCCTGAGCCATCTCTTCAGACATGCGGATTGCGATTTCCACCGGCGGCGGTGACGCACCGGGACTCAACGCCGTTATTCGGGCCGCGGTGCTCTCGGCCCGTACCCGCGGCTGGGACGTGCTCGGCATCAAGCGCGGCTTTGCCGGCCTGCTCGGCGAGGATGAGATCGTTCCGCTCACCGAGGAGACGGTGCGCGGCATCGCCAATCAGGGCGGGACGATCATCAAAACGACCAATCGTGGCAGCCCGTTCGCGTATCCGATTCTCCAGCCCGATGGTACGTGGCAGAACGTCGATCGCTCGGACGAGCTCGTGGAGAATGCCCGCAATCTCGGCATCGAAGCGATCATCTCGATCGGTGGGGACGGCTCGCTGAAGATTGCGTCGCAACTGGCCGCCAAGGGCATGCGCGTGATCAGCGTCCCCAAGACGATCGACAACGACGTCCCTGGTACCGTGACGACGTTCGGCTTCGACACGGCCGTGAACACGGCCATGGAAGCGATCGACAAGCTGCACACGACGGCCGAGTCGCATGACCGCGTGATGGTGCTGGAAGTGATGGGTCGCGATGCCGGATTCATCGCGCTGCATGCCGGTGTCGCCGGGACCGCCGATGTGATTCTGATTCCCGAAATCGAATGGGACATGCAGAAGGTCTGTGAGAAGATCATGGACCGCGATGCGGCTGGCCGTCGCTTCAGCATTGTGGTGGTGGCCGAAGGCTCGAAGCCCAAGGGCGGGATGGAGTCGATCATTGGCGCGTCGCTGCCCGGGCAGGATCGTCGTCTGGGCGGTATTGCCGAACGGATGGGCTACGACATTCAGCGCATCACCGGGAAGGAAACCCGTTCCATGGTGCTCGGGCACCTGCAGCGCGGCGGATCACCCACCGGCTACGATCGGCTCCTGGCCACGCGTTTCGGTGCGGCGGCCGTGCAGGCCGTGGCCGACAAGCGCTGGGGACACATGGTGGCGCTGCAGTCGCCGCATCTTGTCACCATTCCCATCGACGACGTGCTCAAGGAAACGAAGCGTGTCGATCCGGCGCACGACGTGGTGCAGGCCGCGCGGATGATGGGTATTTCCTTCGGGGATTAAGGGCGAAGTAGGGAGTACGGGGTACGGGGTAGGGGGTCACGCACTCCCTACGCCGTACTCCGTACCCCTTACTGTTTTTAAGACAGGGACTGTCCTCTGTTACGGACGCCGTCTGTTACGCCGTGCGCCCTCCCCCTGTCCGTAGGGTACCGTGGTGCCGATACTTACATCGTAGCAGTGCGCCAGCCGACGGACGGGTCCGTCTTGGCATGGACCCTGCCCTAGAGAGACATTAGGACGTCCGTCTGCTCTCCGTGGTGGACGGCGCGCGACGTCCTGCAGGAGGAAGGCATGTTTTCGAAGAATTGGCGAATCCTTGCAACGACCGCCGTGCTGAGCCTTTCGCTCGGTGCGGGGCGCGCGTACGCGCAGGGTCGAAGCGAGAAGAACGAGAAGAACGAGAAGAACGACATTCCGAAGGACTATCGTCCGCCGGCCGGCATGTGCCGCGTGTGGGTCGAGGGGGTACCGGCCGCGCAGCAACCGGCCCCGACTGACTGCGCCAGCGCGGTGCGCAACAAGCCCGCGAACGGCCGCGTGATCTACGGGGACGACGCGGCCAAGGGGAAGAAGCCGGACTCGCCGATCAAGGGCTTCGCCAAGCCGATGGACAAGAAGGGCGCCCCGCTGATCCCGCCCGATCTCTCGCAGGCGGATCCGCGGGCCCGGGACGCCTGGGAAACCAAGAAAATCACGGACGCGCAGTTGCATGGAGATCAGCCGGCGAATTCTTCGCCGGCTTCGTCGTATCCGGGCGGCGCGGCGTCACCGCAGGGGCCCGCAGGGTCATACGGCGGTTACGTGACGCCGGGCGGGGTCGTGGTGCCGGGGGCGGTGAACGATCCGCGCTACTTCAATCAGGCGCCGGGTGTCCGCCCCCCGGGATACGGGTCGGCCACGTGTCTCGACCGCGATGGCGACGGATGGTGCGATGACCAGCGTTATGGTCCGCCGGTCTGCAACGACACCGACAAGGATGGGCGCTGCGATGATCTGCCGGAGTTCGCCTCGCGCGCCTACCCGCAGGTGCTTCCGCCGATGCGCTCGGTGCTCGACGTGCTGGAGGGACGGCTCAGCACCGACATCATGCAGTGGCTTGGCACGAACGAGTTCACCGTGCGGGTACCCGATCAGGGGCGTGGCGGCCTGCCGTGGCGCGCGATCTTCCTCGATCAGAGCAACGAATTGCTGCAGGTGTGGACCGATGGGAATCGCGACGGTCGCGCCGATCGGATCGAGATCTTCAAGAATGGTCAGCGGGTCAAGCTGATTCAGCGGTAGCGCGCGAGCGCCCGCGCGGAATCCGTACGGCCCTAGGGCGCACTAGATTGGACGGGTGCGCACTCCCCAAGATCGTTACCTACCCCCCGACCGCGCCGCCTTTGCCG
This sequence comes from Gemmatimonadota bacterium, assembly GCA_947462095.1. Lineage (GTDB taxonomy): Bacteria > Gemmatimonadota > Gemmatimonadetes > Gemmatimonadales > Gemmatimonadaceae > Gemmatimonas. The sequence goes on along the minus strand of CANHNQ010000053.1, from coordinate 16,227 downwards.
CGGCCAAGCCGCCGACCGGGCGGATCATCGTCATCGCCCCGACCCGCGCGGCGTGCGAGACGATCGAGCTGGCCGTCGGCCTGCACCTCGACACGTTTCTCGAGCGAACGCGCGGCGATGACCTGCGCCGCCTGGCGTCGAGCGGGCAGGGCTTCGGGATCGTGGCCGGCACGGGCACCGGCAAGACGCTGGCCATTCGCCCCATCGCGGAAACGATTCTCGGCACGACCGCGCTGAAAGCGGGTGTCGTGAACCGCGAACGCGAAGCGACGCCGGAAACGCCATCGTGGAACGTCGTGGTCATCACCACCGGCATCGCGCGACGCTGGTTTCAGGACGGTGACATTCAGGCCACGGACACGCTGGTCGTGGATGAGATCCACCAGACGAGCGCCGAACTCGAGCTGTGTCTCGCGCTCGGCAAGCGCGTGGGATGCCGCTTCATCTGGTTGTCGGCCACCGTCGATCCCACGTTCTATGCGCGCTATCTGGAAAGCGCCGATGTGCTGCAGGTATCGGCGTTCGATGCCAGCAAGGCGGCCAAGGTCGAGGTGGAGCGCAAGCAGCCGCTGAATTTCCTCGACGACAAGTTTCTGCAGAAGGTGTCACGCTCGGAGCGTGGCGTCGCCATTTTTCTGCCCACGCGCGCCTCGGTTGAAGAAGCCGCCGAGTGGGTGCGGCTGCGCTATCCGCGCATCACGGCAGCGCACTATCATGGCGGCGAGCCGATTCGCGTGATCCGCCCGTTCCTCGAGGGCGTGGTGCCGAAGCCGTTCTTCCTCGCGATGACGGCGGCCGGTCAGAGCGCGTTGAATGTGCCGGGGCTCGACACCGTCATCATCGACGACACCCGGTTCACGAATGTCATCGATCGCGGGCGCAACGTGCTGACGCGCGTGCACCTGGGGTCGAACGAAATTCTGCAGATGGCGGGGCGCGTGCATGGCCGTGTGGAGAACGGGCGCGTGTTCATTCTGAGCGATCGTGACATCCGATTCGAATCGCTGAAGCCCACGGCGCCGGACTTCCAGTTGGCCGGCGACTCCGAGCGTGTGGCGCTCACCTGCGCCGACCTCGGCGTGCAGGCGGACGCCCTCGAACTGCCGGTGCCGCTGGATCGCGTGGCGTATCGCAAGGCGATCGCGCATCTCGAATCGCGCGGCCTGATCGAGCATGGCCGCCTGACCACCTACGGCAAGGCGGTGGAAGCGTTGCCGGTGGAGCGCGCCTGGGGTGAGCTCATCGTGAACGGCGATGACGAACTGCTGCCGATGCTGGCGGTGATGAGCGGCATCGATTCGCTGCATCGCATGACGCGCGAAGGACGCGATCTGGAAGGGTTGGTGGTGCGCGGCAGCGATCATCTCACCGCGTACAACGTGTACGCCGATGGCTTCCGTGCCGCCGGTTATATCGGTGAGGTGTACGGGCTGTCACGGCACATGTTCGACGCCGAGCGTATCGCACACTGGGCGGAGCAGCGCGGTGTGCTGGTGAAGTCGCTCGAAGATGCCGCGCTCGCGATGGCCAGCGTGTACCGCTCGGTGGGTATGCCGTTGCCGATCACCCTGCCGCTGGTGCGCCATGAGTTGCACAAGCGCTTCTGCGATCTGCTTGCCCGCTTCATGCCCTTCGATCTCGTGATCGAGGAGCAGACGCCGGAGGGGCACGAAGCGCGCGTGTCGAAGACGAGCGTGTGCGGCAGCTGGGGCGCGGTGGCGGGATCGTTGCGCTACTTCGCCGATCGGTTCGGTGTGCCGCGGGCGAGCATCGAAGGCACGCAGCTGTCGATCGAACTGATCAAGCAGTATGCACAGCGCCATCCGCCGGAGTTGGCGCTCGACTCCGAGCGGAAGCAGTCGCCGGTGCTGTTGCGTCGACGGCTCACGTACTTCGGGTTCGAGCTCGCTCGCGAGAGCGAAGGCCTCGACGAATTTCCGGCGGAGCACGCGCAGGCGGCGCGGCATCTGCTGGCTGAAGCGGCGGCGCGCAATGAATTGCGGCACGCCTCGGTGCGTCGCAATCAGCCCGTTGTCGAGGAAATCCGCGAAGTGTGGCGCCGCTTGGGCGGGGTCACGCCGCGTCTCGGGCAGGCGGAGCTCACCGCGTGGTACGAAGCGCAGATGGGCGCGGCCACGAACTGGGAGACGATCCGGAACACCCCGATGCTGCTCGATCGGCGGGATTTCGTGAGCCACGATCAAGTGGCGGAAGCCCGCGCGATGCCTGGGGCGGTCGAAATTCGCGATCGCACGGTGCCGATGGATTACGACGTGGAGGACCACGACGGCCGGTTGGTGCCGGTCGTGCGGCTGCGCGTGCCGGAGAAGCTGGCCCGGACGATGGTGCAGGAAGAGGTGCCGTCGCTCGACCGCCCGGTGCGCTTCGTCGTGCCACGCGGCCAACGCGGGTCGGTACGGGCCGACACGCTCGACGACCTGCAGCACAAGCTCGATCTCCCGTTCACCGATGACGAGCGCGCGCGCAGCACCGAGGCCAGCGAGACGCGAAAGGGCGGCGATCGTGCCGGGCCGTCGCGGAAGGGGGGCGATCGCGGTCGTGGCGGCGACCGCGGTGGCGACCGAGGGGGATCGCGCGGTCCCGGAGGCCACCGTCACCCGGGGAAGGGGCGACGGCGGCGTTGAGCCTCGTGCGTCGGAACCGTTGCGGGAGGCGGACTACTCCAACGCAATCGACGTCTGGTACATCTCGGTGCGCGTGATCGAGAATCCACGCCGGAGATAGTTCGGGAGCGCCGCGGGCGCATCGAGTGTGCAGGTGTGCAACCACACGCGGTTGGCACCCAGCGCGAACGCGGTCTGCACGGCCGTCGTAACGAGCCAGCCGCCGAGGCGGCGTCCGAGCGCCCGTAGATCGAGGCCGATGTAGGCAATCTCCACAGACCCATCGTCGTGCTGTTCGAGCTCGAGAAATCCGGCCGCATCGGTCCACGCTGGGTCGAGGGCGGCGACCACGCGGAAAATGTGAATCTCCGGTCGCGCGAGATGGGCCACCAACGCGCTCTGCTCCCACGCGTCGCGGTCGTGCCAGTGCCACGGTGCACCGACTTGCCGGTACAGCGCCCGCCAGGTGTCGACCGGGCACGGGGCGATCGGTTCGAGCGAGACCGGCACGTCCGGCGATTGTCCAGGCACCAGCTGCTGTATCGCGGCCATCTCCAGGTAGGTGCGCGTCACCTCACAGAGTCGTGACCGAACCGGCGCTGGGTGGTGAGCTGGACTGGACGGTCCTAGTTTTTCGTGCATCTCGGATCGTAGTTCGCGCATATCGGAATCTCTTGTTTGCTGTAAAGCGTTGTCAAGTAGCGGTTTATATGTTCTCTGCCGCGTCGGCTTGCATATTGGACCGTACGGTCCTAATATCCTCTGCACGATGTCAGACCGCCGAACTCAAATCCTGGACGCAGCCGCGACGTTGATCTCCGAGCGAGGGTTTACCTCGACCTCGGTGGACGACGTCATCAAAGGCGCGAAGCTCAGTGGGAAGAGCCACTTCTATCACTATTTCAAGTCGAAAGAAGAGCTTGGCTACGAAGTGCTGAATCGGCAGTTCGAGCGGTTCGCCGAGCGCGGGCTCGCGATTCTGCGGGAGCCGATGATTGATCCGCTCGAGCGGCTCAACCTGTTCATCGATGCGGTCGTGGCGCTGCAGTCGGAGAGCGGCGGACGTCGCGGGTCGCCATTCGGGAACCTGGCCGCGGAGCTGGCCGATGCGCACGAAGGGTTTCGGGTCCGTATCGAAGCCGTGTTCGAGCGTTGGGCGAGCCAGATCCGTTCGCTGCTGTGGGAAGCGCGTCCGCAACTGCACGATGATGTCGACGCGGTGCGGTTGTCCCGTTTCATCATCGCCGCGCTCGAAGGGGCCGTGCTGATGACGCGTGTGAAGCGTGACCTGTCGGTCCTTGAAGGCATCGCCGCGGATCTGAAGCGCTTTATCGCGATGCACGTCCGCGACGGCGCGGCGATGCAGCTGCCGCGGCATTTCGAGTAAGCAGGATCCACACAGCGGGGCATTGCGGGGAACATGTCGGTTCCCTCAATGGCGGTATGACGGCGACCGCTGCGCGCGGCGCAGACTTACGGAGAGCTGGATCATGGTGAGCATGGAGAACGAGGCATTGTTGCTGGCGACCGCGCCGCGTGCAGCGAGCGACGCCGCAGACCGGAGCGGCGATCGGGCCGCGCGTCGCGAGCAGTTTGAGCGCGAAGCCCTCGTGCACCTGGATGCGCTGTACTCGTTCGCGCTGAAGCTGGCGCGCTCGCGCGACGACGCCGAGGATCTGGTGTCGGACACGCTGCTGCGCGCCATCGAGCGGTGGGAGCAGTATCATCTGGGGACGAACATCCGTGCTTGGCTGTTCACGATCCTCTATCACGTGTTCGTGAGCCGGAAGCGCCGCATCGATGCGCGCGAGGTGCAGCAGCCTGAGGATACGGAAGGGTGGGCGCTGTTCGAAGCGGTGGGCGAGTCCGATCCCGAAGGACGGTTCTACGATTCGTTCCTCGACGACGAGATCACGCGGGCGATCCGTGCGCTGCCTGAGGAGTACCGGGCAGCCGTGGTCCTGAGCGACTTGCAAGGGCTCCGGTACGCCGAGATCGCGCATGCGCTGGGCGTGCCGGAAGGCACGGTGAAGTCGCGCCTGTTCCGCGGCCGTCGCCTGCTGCAGCGCAAGCTGGCTAACTACGCGGTGGATATGGGCTACCTGAAGGCGTCCGTCGTGCGCGCGGTGGTCTCGCCGAAGGTCACGGCCGTCGTGGGCGCGTAACCGACGCGCCGGCACGGGTCAGGCGTCGCGGGCGAGTGACCCGGCGGCGCCGGCCAATTCGTGCAGCGCACGCTCGACCGTGCCACTCCACCGGCGTAGCTTCTCCCGAACGGCCGCCAGTTCCGCACGACTGGCGGCCGAGTCGCGTGCGGCATCGTCGTGCAGCGCGCTCAGCTCCATCACGCGGGCCTTCATGACATCGAGCGCGCCGGTCAGCGCATCGCGCTCGCGCTCGGCGTCCTCCAGCAGTTCGTGCACGCGGGCGCGGGTCTGCGTGAGCAAGGTGCACATGGCGCGCCACGCATCACGCTCGAGGGTGAGCTGACGACGTGATGCGGTGTCTTCGGCAAGGCGTTCGCGAAGGCGCGCGAGGCGCTGCACCAGTGATCCGTTACCGTTGATTGCAGTGCCGGGGCCAAGCACGGCCATGGCGGCCTGCAGTTCCTTGTCCAGCTCCTGCGCACGCTTCTCGAACTCATCGCGTGCCGTGCGCGTTTCGTCGAGCGCCGCGAGCGCCTCGCGCAGGGCACGTAACTCGACCGCGATGCGCCGCACGCCGCGTGCGTCGCCCTCCGACACGAGCCACCGCAGCGACGCAACGAAGCCGCGCTCCAGCGTGAGGTCCGGATCGGTGTCCATGCGCGGGATCGCGTCGATGGCGCGGGCGGGCGTGCGCGGCGTCGTCATGCGCTCACTGCGGTTCCGCGCGCGCCCGATGCCGGGCGGCCTTGGCGCGATTGCCGCAGGTGCCCATGTCGCACCATCGCCGGAGACCGTTCTTGGTGCCATCGATGAACACGCGATGGCAGCGCGGATCGGCACAGCGGCGTACCCGCACCAGCTCCGCGCCCACCAGCGAGTCGGCAGCGGATTCGACGATGGGAATCATGAGGCCAGCGAACGCATCGCCCGTGGGCACGAAGGCGCGCGCGTACCCGCCGTCGGCGTGCGGATCGAGCCGGCGCGTACCGGCGCTCCGTCCGAGCACGCGGTTGATCTCGACGACCGCGTCGTCGCGGACCCGCTCGGCGAGGAATCCCTTCTCGGCCAGCGCACGGAGCGCGGCGCGCACCCGTCGGGCATCGACCAAGGTGGCGGCGGCGGCGGCCGGTTGGAGCACGGCCCGCCGCCGAATGCCCGCCGCGCGTTCGTCGTCGACGGCTCCCTGTTCCTGCAGCCACACCAGGACCGCCTCGAAGTCGCGCAACAAATCGCCCCCGGGCATTTGCGCGGCGGCATCGGTGTTGACGAAGTCGAGCCAGAGTCTCGTGCGAGGGGGCACGGGTCCGGGTGGACGATCGCGCGAGTCGGCCCGTCGCGCGTCGGATGAGGAGACGGGCATATCGTGGAGTCAGAAGAGCTAGGTTACCTGCATACGTGGCTGCGAGCAAGCGCGCCGCACCAACCTCGCCTTTTTTCTCCGGCAATTCGTCTCAACATGAGCTTCCCCTTCGCGCACATCGCCGTCGGTTCCCGGAATCCGGTCAAGCTCGCCGCCGTGCGGGCGGTGGTCGAGCGCATCCAGCCCGACGCGCGAGTGGAGGGCGTCGAGGTCGAGAGCGGGGTGCCCGATCAGCCGATGGGCGACGCGGAAACGCAGCGCGGCGCGCGCAATCGCGCACTGGCGGCCTTACAGCTGACGGGGGCCGAGCTTGCCGTTGGCCTCGAGGGAGGCGTGGTTGAGGTCGCCGAGGGCCGGATGCGCAGCTGCGCGTGGGCGGTCGTGGTCGATCGCGCGGGGCGTGAGGGGTTGGGTGGGTCGCTGTCGATGCCGCTGCCGGACTCGGTGGCGGCGCGGATCCGGGCCGGCGAAGAGTTGGGGTACGCGATGGACGCTCTGGCCAACGTGGTCGGGACCAAGCATGGTCGCGGTGCCGTAGGCATTCTCACGGCGGGGCTGATCGACCGGCAAGGGGCGTACGAGCCGATGGTCGCGTACGCATTGGCCCCGTGGCTGGCACCGGCGTTCTTCGCTGAGCCGCCGCGCGCCGACGATCAGACGGGGCGGTAGACCAGTACCGGCGTGTGGGTGTGGCGGATGACTTCGTCGGCGACGCTCCCGAGCACCATGCGCTTGAGGCCGCCGCGGCCGTGGGTCGCGATGGCGAGGGCTCCAGCCGAGGTGCGGGTCGCTTCGTCGATGATGGCACGCGCGACGCTCATGTCGGTCACGGCGTGGACGGTGGTGCCGACCGGGCACTGTGCCGCCATACGGGTGAGGTATTCGCGGCGTCCGGTCTCTTCGAGCGCGATGGCGCTGTCGTCCATCAGCAGGACTTCGGCACCGAACGGGGCCATGGGCATGGCGTGCGGCACGGCGACCGACAGGAGCATCATGGTCAGGCCGGTCGCTTCGGCGAAGGTCCTGGCGTGCGGCAGGATCGCCTCGGAGAAGGGCGAGCCGTCAAGCGCGCAGACCAGCGTGCCGACCGGCGGTTCAGGGGGCGCATCGCTGCCCGAGCCGCGCACCAGATATACCGGCGCGGTGGCCCGCGTGAGATAGGCGGTGGCCACGCTGCCAAGGCGCAGCCGTTCGAAACCGCTGCGTCCGTGCGTGGTCATGACCGTGAGATCCACGTCGGCCGCGCGGGCGTGTTCGACCAGGGCCTCGACGATGGTGCCTTCGAGGAGCACGCCCGAAGCGGCGATCCCCTGCGCCGTGATCTCGGCCACGGCCGCGTCGAGCGCCGCCTGATCCTGCATCCGGTGTTCACGGACGAAAGCCGCGTCGTACACGGGGATGGCGACCTCGCCCGGTACGAAGGGGATGTAGGCGCTCGGATCATGCACAATCGCCAGCTGCAGGCGGGCGCCCGTGCGGCGGGCGATCGCCACGGCGACGGGCACGGCTCGGGCACTCAGGGCGGAGCCGTCAAACGGCACGAGAATGGTCTTGTACATTGCACGATATTGTGTGGGCCCGAGCGATCCTGCCAGAGGGGATCTCCCGACAGATAGTCACCGTTCTGCCTCAAGGTTCATGACGGCCTCGCGTCCCTTTGTCATGTACGAGCGCGTCCGCTGGGCGGATGTGGATCTCGTGTCGATCATGCGTTTCAGCGCCTTTCCGCGGCTCGTGGAAGTGGCCGAGCAGGAACTGCTCCGGGCCGCGGGGCTCCCGTACTCGACCCTGTTCGACCATCCCCGCATCTGGATGCCGCGCCGCCGTCTCGAAATCGATTATTTCGCACCGGCCCGCATCGACGATGAGCTCGCGCTGGTGACGTATGTGTCGCGCATGGGTGACACGTCGCTCACGCTCCAGGTGGACGTCCGCCACGCCACGCACGACACCCTGATCGCGGCGGCAACGATGGTCGTGGTGTGCGTCACGGTGGACGGGTTCATGAAGCGTCCGTTGCCGCGGAGCGCCCGCGAATCGCTGGCGCCGTTCGTGATGACCGTGGACGAGGCCCGGGCCCGCGCGCCAGAAACCCGCTAGATTCCCGATATGTCAGACATGACTTACGTACGCAAAGGCTTCGGCCTGAAGGCCGAGGTGCAAGACACCCTCGCGGCCGACTACACCGGTCAGCTGGTGGACATGCTCCGCGCGCGCGACTACACGCTGCACGCGGGCCAGACGACGGTGCGTCTGGCCAAGGAATTCGGGTTTTGCTACGGGGTGGAGCGCGCGGTCGACTACGCGTACCAGACCCGACTGAAGTTTCCCGACAAGCGCATTTTTCTCGCGGGCGAGATCATCCACAATCCGCACGTCAACGCGAAGTTACGTGAGATGGGCGTGGTGTTTCTGGCGGCCAGCGGCAAGGGATTTGACTACGCGCCGGTGGCGCCGTCCGATGTCGTGATCCTCCCCGCGTTCGGCGTGACGATTCAGGATTTCCAGACGCTGCGCGAACTCGGGTGCGTCGTGGTCGATACGACCTGCGGCTCCGTGCTGAACGTGTGGAAGCGCGTCGAGGTGTACGCGCGGGACGGATTCACGTCGCTGATCCACGGCAAGTTCTACCACGAAGAAACGCGCGCCACCGCGTCGCAGGTGGAAAAGTATCCGGGCGGACAGTACATCGTGGTGCGCGACATGGCGGAGGCGGACCTCGTGATGGACTACATCGAGGCCAAGGCCGGCAAGCCGACGCCGCGTCCGCCGCTCTCGCGGACCGAGTTCCTCGAGAAGTTTGCGAAGGCCGCGTCGGATCACTTCGATCCCGACCTGCATCTCGATCGCATCGGTGTGGCGAACCAGACCACGATGCTCGCGCGCGAGTCGCTGGCGATCGGTGTGGCCGTGGGTGACGCGATGGCCCGCGCCTACGGCGACACGCACCGGTCCGAGCACTTCCGCACGTTCGATACGATCTGCAGCGCGACGCAGGACCGGCAGGATGCGGTGGTCGAACTGCTGGCCGAGCCGCTTGATCTGATGGTGGTCGTGGGCGGCTACAACTCCAGTAACACGATTTCGCTGGCCGCGTTGTGCGCCGAGCAGGTGCCGACGTTCCACATCGCTGATCCCGATGAGATCGATGTCGATGGGAACGCGGTGCGCGTCCGTCGCGTGGGGCCGCATCATCACGAAGACGACATTGCGAACTGGCTGCCGACTGCGGGGGCCTTGCGCGTCGGCATCACGGCCGGTGCGAGCACGCCGAACAACAAGATCGGGCAGGCGGTGGCGTGTATCTTCGCCATTCGCGGCGAGCGCGTGGACACGAGCCTCTGAGCGCGTTACACGGTTCACTTTCTCGGAGATCTCCGCGTATGCATGGCACGATGATGGAGTTTCGCGCGAATGGCGGTATGGCCGCCGGTTACCTCTCGCTGCCACCGTCGGGCCATGGCCCGGGGCTGCTGGTGCTGCAGGAGTGGTGGGGGCTGGTGGACCACATCAAGGAGCTCGCCGACCGGTTCGCCGCGGCCGGCTTCGTGGTGCTGGCGCCCGACCTGTACCGCGGCGAGAAGGCCACGACCCCTGACGATGCCCAGCGTCTGCTCATGTCGCTCGACATGCCGCAGACGGCCAGCGCCCTGCGTGGCGCAGCGGAATATTTGCGAGGGCTCGAGGCCGTCCAGCCCAGCAAGGTCGGCGCCGTCGGATTCTGTATGGGTGGCCAACTGGCGCTATACTCGGCGACCGCGCATCCCGATGTGATCGATGCGGTCGTGGATTTCTATGGCATCTTCAATCCGAAGGTGCCCGTAGACTTGTCGGCGCTGCGCGCGCCGGTGCAGGCACATTTCGGCGAGCATGACACGTCGATTCCGCGCGAGCGTGCGGACGCGCTGATGGCCGAGGTCGCGGCGATGGGCGTGCGCGCCGAGTCGTATTTCTATGACGCCGGTCATGCCTTCTTCAACGACACGCGCGCGGTGGTGTACCACCCCGAAGCGGCCGCGCTGGCGTGGACGCGCACGCTCGCCTTCCTGAAGCAGTCGCTGGCGTGAGGCTCGGCATGCGGTGGAGGCGTCCCGTGGTACACGGTCTGCTGCTGGCCGCGACGGTACTGGTCGCGGCCTGCCGTACCAGCTTGCCCGGCGTGAGTGCGCCGGCCCCGCGCGGTGCGGTCCACACGGTGCGCATGCTGCTGGTGAACGATGTGTACGTGCTCGACACGCTGCGGGACGGCCGGGGTGGGCTGGCGCGCGTGGCGGCGCTGCGCGATTCGATTGAACGCGCGAGCGGAGACAAGGTCTTGTTCGTGCTGGCGGGAGACGTGCTGAGTCCGAGTGTCCTGGGCAAATGGTACGGCGGCGCGCACATGGTGGATGGATTCAATGCGGCGCGACTCGATGTCGCGACGCTTGGCAATCACGAGTTTGACGGGTCGCGCAACAACCTCGTGGCACGACTGCGCGAGTCGCGCTTCCCGTGGCTCTCCGCGAACTGTGGCGAGGCCAGCGGTATGCCGTTCCCCGGTGTGCGCGGCTGGGATACGCTGCGGCTGGGCGGCGTGAAAGTGGGCATCCTCGGCACGACCGTCGTGCGCGAGTACGCGCCGTACGTGGCCTGCCGGAATCCGGACAGTGCGACCACGGCGACGGTGGACACGCTGCTGCAGCAGGGCTCCGAGCTGGTGGTGGCGCTGACCCACCGCTTCATGGTGGAAGACGTCGCCACACTGGACAACGAGCCGCGCATTACGGCCATTCTCGGTGGTCACGATCATGACGGCCGCCGGGTCGTGCGCGACGGCCGGGTGCTGGTGAAGGCGGTTTCGAATGCACGGACGGCGGTGCTGGTGACGTTCACGCGGAGCGGGAAGGCGCCGTGGCGTGTGACTGATCGCCGGTTCGACATCGGGCCGGGGATGCGCGATGACCCGGCGACGCTGGCCGTCGTGCAGCGGTGGCGCGATACCCTGAGCCGGCGCATCGGTCCCGACCGCGTCCTCGGTGTCGCGCCCGAGCCGATCAACGCCATCGATTCGATCTCGAGGCGTGAAAGTCCATTCGGCAACATGATCGTCGACGCGATACGCCTCGGGACGCATGCCGATGTGGCGCTGATCAACTCTGGCGCGTTGCGATTCGATGACGTGATGCCGGCGGGGCCAATCACGCGGCATATGATCGAAGGGGTGTTCCTGTTCGCCGATGAAACGCGGGTGGTGACGTTCCCGATCAGCGGTGCGCGCCTGCGTGACCTGCTCGAAGTGAGCGTGGGACGTGGTGGTCTCGGGAGCGGACCGTATCTGCAGGTTAGCGGCGTGCGTTTCGCGTTCAATGCCACCTTGCCCAGCGGCGCACGTGTGGTCGGTGCGCTCACGCGCGACGATGGACGGCCAATCGGCGCCACGGATACGCTGCAGCTGTCGATCGTGACCTATCCCGCGTGTCGCAGCGGCGATGGGTACCGCATCCCGGAAGCGGCCGCGGCGTGCCGGGCACTAGACACCGAGCCCACCTCGCGTCCGCGCACCGTCGATTTACTGGCGCAGCATCTCGAGAGCATGAATGGCCGAATCGTCCCCCCGCCGATTGGCCGTGTGACGCGTCTCGATCGGCGTTGACGACGGTTTCCGATTCCCTTCACTTGGGCGATTGCCATGCATGAGCCGATTACTGCACGCACCGCGGACGCGATCGCGCGTCTGCGCCTCGATGGCAAAGTCGCGATCGTCACGGGTGGCACCCGGGGCATCGGGCTCGCGATTGCGACCACGCTGGCCCGGGCCGGCGCGAAGGTCGTGGTCTCCAGCCGCAGGGCCGAGCATGTGGATGCCGCGGTCACGGCGCTGCGCGGCGACGGGCTCGAGGTCATCGGCATCCCGGCCAATATGGGGAAGGCGTCCGACGCGCATGAGCTGGCCGCACGCACCGTGGAGCACTTCGACGGCATCGATATCATCGTGAACAACGCCGCCACGAATCCGATCTTCGGGCCACTGCAGCAAGCCACCGACGAGGCGTTCGACAAGATCTTCTCGGTGAACGTGAAGGGGCCTCTCGAACTGTGCCGGACGGCGCACACGATCATGGCACAGCGCGGTGGCGGTGCGATCGTGAACGTGTCCAGCATCGGCGGCGTCTCGCCGGAGGCCGGCCTCGGTCTGTACAGCGTGAGCAAAGCGGCGCTGGTGTCGCTCACCAAAGTGATGGCGCAGGAATGGGGAGCCGACGGCATCCGGGCCAACGTGATCTGTCCGGGGCTCATCAAGACGCGCTTCTCGCAGGCCCTCTGGCAGGACACGGAAATTGCAGATCAGGTGCTTGGTCATCAGCCGATCCGCCGCATCGGTGAGCCCGACGATGTGGCCGGACTCGCGCTGTTCCTCGCATCGGACGCCTCGTCGTACTGCACGGGTGGCGTGTACATGGTTGACGGTGGGTACCTCACATGACGCACGGCGGAACCGTGCCCGGTGATGCCGAGCTCGACGCGCTGCTCGCGACGGCGCGCGCCTTCGTGCGCGAGGCGCTCGTGCCGCTCGAATCACAGCTGCTGCACGGTGCCTGGGCGCAGAACGAGCCCGTGCTCGCACAGCTCCGTGATCAGGCCCGCGCGCTCGGCCTGTGGGCGCCATTCCTGCCGTCGTCGCTCGGTGGGCGCAATCTTCCGCTCGACGCGTATGCGCGCCTGAGCGAAGTGCTCGGCTGGACGCCGTTCGGTCACTACGTGTGTAACTGTCAGGCGCCCGATGTCGGCAACATGGAGCTGCTGCTGCAGTTCGGCACCGACGAGCAGAAAGCCCAGTTCCTCGAGCCGTTGGCGCGCGGTGAGATTCGCAGCTGTTTCGCCATGACCGAGCCGGAGCACGCCGGGTCGAATCCCGTGATGATGTCCACGCACGCCGTGCGCGACGGCAACGAGTTCGTGATCACCGGACACAAGTGGTTCACGAGCAGTGCCGACGGGGCGTCGTTCGCCGTGGTGATGGCGGTGACCGATCCGGACGAGTCGCGCAAGCACTTCCGCGCCAGCCAGATTCTGGTGCCACTGCCTGCGCCGGGATACACCCTGATGCGCAACATTGCGGTGATGGGCGAGAGTGGGGGCGGCTGGGCGAGCCACGCCGAAGTGCGCTTCGATGCCGTGCGCGTGCCGGTGACGAATGTCCTCGGGGCGCAGGGGCACGGGTTCGCGCTGGCGCAGGAGCGCCTCGGGCCGGGACGTATTCATCACTGCATGCGATGGATCGGGATCTGCGAGCGCGCGTTTGACCTGATGTGTCGTCGCGCGGTGGAGCGCGAGTTGGCGCCGGGCGACGTGCTGGCCAACAAGCAGCAGGTGCAGTTCTGGATCGCGGATTCGCGCATCGAGATCCACGCCGCGCGCCTGATGGTGATGGATGCCGCCACGCGCATGGCGCGGGAAGGGCAGGAGGCGGCCCGCGAGGAGATCGCGTACATCAAGGTGTTCGTGGCGAATACGCTGCAGCGGGTGCTCGATCGCGCCATTCAGGCACACGGCGCGTTGGGGATGACCGACGATACGCCGCTGGCATGGTGGTATCGGCACGAGCGGGCGGCCCGCATTTACGACGGGGCCGACGAAGTGCATCGCACCGTGATCGCCCGGCGTGCGCTCAAGCCGTACCTTCCGCCACGTGCGACGCGTGACTGATCGCGCATGAGTGACGGCACGATCGCGCTGCGCGAGGGCGAACAGGTGGATGCCGACGCGCTGCTGGCGTGGCTCGCGAGGGAGGTACCCGCCCTGGTGCCGTCGGGCGCGTGTCTGCGCATCCGTCAGTTTCCGGCCGGATTCTCGAATCTCACGTATCTCGTGACCGTCGAGCATGCACGCGGCCAGCAGCCCATCGTGCTTCGTCGCCCGCCGCGCGGGGTGAAGGCCGGGATCGCGCACGATATGGGTCGGGAGCACGGCATCCTGGCGGCTTTGCACGCGCGGGGCGTGCCGGTGCCCAATCCGCTGGCTCGATGCGATGACGCCGCCGTGATCGGCGCGCCGTTCTACCTCATGGAGCATGTGGACGGCGTGATCCTGCGCGGCACGCTCCCCGCGTCGTTCACTGAGCAGGCGGCGGCCGTGCCGGGTCGACTGGCTGCACTCTCGCAGACGTTCGTGCAGACGCTCGCGCAGTTGCATGCGGTGGACGTGTCGACGGAGCCGCTGGCGTCGCTGGGACGTCCGGACGGGTACGTGCAACGTCAGGTGCAGGGCTGGACGAAGCGGTGGCTCGCGTCACGTACGGACGATGTGCCGCCACTCGATTGGATTGCGGCGTGGCTGGAGGCGCACCGCCCCCCCGACCGTGCCACGACGCTCGTGCACAACGACTTCAAGCTCGACAACCTCGTGCTCGAGCCCGATCTGTCGCGCGTTCGTGCGATTCTCGACTGGGAGATGGCGACGATCGGTGATCCACTCATGGATCTCGGCACCAGCCTCGCCTATTGGGTGGAAGCTGGTGACGCGCCGATCTTCCGCGCGCTCGGGCTCGGCATCACGGCTTTGCCGGGCAGCATGACCCGCACCGAACTCGTACAGGCGTACGGCGCGCATCGTGGTATCGATGTGAGCGATGCGCCGTTCTACTACGCCTTCGGGTTGTTCAAGGTGGCCGTGATTGCGCAGCAGATCTACGCCCGGCATGTACAGGGGCTGACCAGCGATCCACGGTTTGCGGTGCTGGGGGAGGTCGTGAAGGCGCTGGGGATTGCGGCGCAGCAGGCGGCGGAGAAGGGGAGGGTGTAGCGCGCGTGTTCAGGCCCATGGCGCGTGGCCATGGGCCATGGATTCTCCTAGGCGTAGACCTCGAAGATGCCCGCGGCCCCCATGCCGCCGCCGATACACATGGTGACCATGCCGTAGCCGCCGCCGCGCCGCCGGAGTTCATGCACGAGCTGCGTGGTGAGCTTGGCCCCAGTGGCGCCGAGCGGGTGTCCGAGCGCGATGGCGCCGCCGTTGACGTTGATGATGCTCGTGTCCAGACCGAGCTCCTTGATCACGGCCAAGGCCTGCGCCGAGAAGGCCTCGTTGAACTCGATGAGCTTGAGATCCGCGAGCGTGAGCCCCGCGCGCGCGAGGGCCTTGGGAATGGCCTTGATCGGGCCGACCCCCATGATGTCGGGATCGACACCGCCGACCGCGAAGCTCACGAAGCGCGCTAACGGGGTGACACCGAGCTCCTTCGCCTTGGCTGCGCTCATGACGAGTACCGCGGCCGCGCCGTCGGAGTACGGGCTGGCATTGCCGGCCGTGACCGTGCCTGTGGGTGAGAACGCCGGGCGCAGCTTGGCGAGCCCTTCCAGCGTCGTCTCGGCGCGCGGGCATTCATCGGTGTCGAACACCACGTCGGTGACCGTCTTCTCGGCGCCCTTCCAGGTGTAGCGTTGGGTGTGGATCGGGGCGATCTCGGTGGTGAACACGCCACGCTGAATCGCCGAGACCGCCTTCTGCTGGCTCTCGAACGCGAACTGATCCTGCGCGGCCCGCGAGATCTCCCAGCGCTTGGCCACGCGCTCGGCGGTGAATCCCATGCCGATATAGCTCTCGGTGATCGCCGGTGCGAGTCGCGCGTTGTACCCCGACATCGGCACCTGCGACATCATCTCGATACCGCCGGCCATCACGGCATCGCCCTGACCGGCGATGATTGCCTGCGACGCGTAGGCCACCGACTGGAGCCCCGATGAACAGAACCGATTCACGGTGGCGGCCGATGTCTCCACCGGGAATCCTCCGCGCAGCCACGCGAGTCGCGCGTGATTGAGCCCCTGCGATGCCTCGGGCATCGCACAGCCCCACTGCACGTCTTCGATGATCGCGGGGTTGATCCCCGCACGATCGATGGCGGCCTTCATGACGGCGGACGACAGCTCCACCGGATGCACGCCGGCGAGCGCACCATCCGCCTTGCCGCGCGCGACCGCGCTGCGGGCGGCACTGACGATTACGACCTCGGTCATCTCTATCTCTCCTGCCGCGCGCTCAATTGCGCAGCGGCTTGCCGGTCTTGAGGGTGTACGCGATGCGTTCCTGCGTCTCCTTGGTGCCGAGGAGGCTGAGG
>CANHNQ010000052.1 GCA_947462095.1 Gemmatimonadota bacterium | reverse complement strand
TTCTCCGAAGACGCTGTCCAGCTCGAGCTTCAGGGTACGAGCAAGGACGAAATTCTCAAGGAACTCATCGGGCTGCTCAAGCTCGATGAGAAATCCGAGGGCATGCTGTTCAAGATGCTCAAGCGGCGCGAAAATCTCGGCTCCACCGGCATTGGCCGTGGAATCGCGATCCCGCATTGCCGCAGCCTCGTCGTCAACCGTCTCCGCGTGGCCTTTGGCCGCAAGAAAGACGGTGTCGACTTCAAGGCCATCGACGACAAGCCCGTCAACTTCTTCTTCCTCATCGTCGCGCCGCCGCTCGAGGTCTCGAACCAGTACCTGCCGGTACTGGGAAAGATCGCGCAGTTCAGCAAGGAGAGCGACGTGCCGAGCCGCCTGCTGGAGATCAATTCTCCAGCGGAGTTCATGGCGCTGCTCGAAGAAAAGCGCGTCTGACCGGCGATCCCTGACGCTGGTCGTCGATCAGTGATCGACGACCACGCGGCGGATATCCAAGCGCAGTCGATTCACGACGCGAAGACTCTGTAAGAGTGCGGCAGCGGCCAACCCGGCCACGAGCCCCATCCAGAGTCCGCGTTCGCGCAGCGGTGTCCGGAAGCCGAGGTACATCCCGAGCGGGATGCCCACGCCCCAGAAGGCAACGAGATGCAGCATGGCGGGCACTCGGGTGTCTCCCGTGCCACGCAGTACGCCGCTGGTGACGGCCTGCAGGCCGTCGAACACCTGAAACATCCCAGCGAGCGGAATCAGCGACACCGCGACGGCCACGGTCGCGCTTTCCGTCGTGTAGCGCGTCGCGAGCCATTCCGGCGCGACCATGAAGATCACGCCGCTGATGCACATCACCCCGCCGCCACAGGCGATGGCGGCTACTGCATCGCGACGCGCTGACGGCATGTCACCGCGTCCAATGGCTCGACCGACCACGGCCGCCGCCGCCCCGGAAATACCGAGTGGCACCATAAACGTCATCGCGGCCATGTTGAGGGCGATTTCGTGTCCAGCCAGCGACGCCGTGCCCATCCAACCCATGAAGAGCGCGGTCACGCCGAAGGCGAAGCTCTCGAAGAACCACTGCACACCAATGGGCACACCGATACGCATCATGCGCATGAAGGGCGCCCAATGCAGCGTCTCGCGACGCCACGGCCGCAGGGCTGGACGCAACAGCGGCCACGCCAACGCGAGCAGCACCAGCGCCATGACCCAGGTCGAAATGGCGGTCGCGTAGCCTGCCCCTTCCACGCCAAGCGTCGGCGCCCCTGCATTGCCGAAGATCAGAAGCCAGTTGACGAACACATTGACGAGGTTCGCCACCGCCGCGGCGATGAGGATGTGGCGGACAGGCCCCATCGCCTGCAGCGTTTGCCGGAACACGCTGAATGCAAAGAACGGCAAGATCGCCAGCGCCCGGCGATGGGTGTACACCGACGTCGCTCGCACCACATCGGCTGGCTGGTCGAGCCTCAGGAGTAACCATTCAACTGGCAGCAGCGCGAGCAGCACAAACACGGACACGAGCGCCGCAAGGACAAATCCGCGCTGCACGCCGCGCGCGACACCCTCACGATCACCGGCACCGATTGCTTGCGCGACCACTGGATCGATCGCACACAGCATCCCCATACCAAACACGCTGGCGTTGAAGAAATAGAAGTTTCCCAACGCGACCGCGGCGATCGCCGCGCCACCGAGCTTGCCGACCATGAGCGCGTCGACGACACCCATGGCCTGAATGCCAAGATTGATCAGCACGACCGGCATGGCAATGCGCGCCATGTCCCACAGATCGCCCCGCCAGTCCCGGCTGGACCCGACCGCGAGGTTCAACGGCCGTTGGTGCGCTTCGCCGAGGACACCAGCTCTCGTACCTCGCGAAGCAGGCGTGGAGCGTCATACGGAATACCGTCCTTGATCGTCCACGCCACCCCACCACCAGGACCTGCGGCCGCATCGGCGCGAGGCGGATAGAACACCTTGAGATCTTCGAGCGGATTGCCGTTGACGACCACGAGATCAGCGAGGAAGCCCGGACGCACGCGTCCGAGGCGCGTCTCTTCGCCGAGAATCTTGGCGTTGTTCGCGGTGACATGCTGCAGTACGCGGAGCGGCGCAAATCCCGCTTCCTGATGCAGCTCGAGTTCGCGGATCAAGCCGAAGCCGTACACCTGGTAGATGAACCCCGCGTCCTCACCAGCACCCACGACGCCGCCGAGACGTTCGA
The DNA here is from genome assembly GCA_947462095.1 of Gemmatimonadota bacterium. GTDB lineage: Bacteria > Gemmatimonadota > Gemmatimonadetes > Gemmatimonadales > Gemmatimonadaceae > Gemmatimonas. The sequence goes on along the minus strand of CANHNQ010000052.1, from coordinate 20,240 downwards.
AGTCACGCACGGCCTGAAACCAGATCCGGTAGTTCTCCTTCCAGTACGCTTCGTCGGTGCTGCTCCAATTCGCAAAGTACGAACCGTGGTTCGAGGGATCCGGCTTGAAGTACTTGTCGAGCGTCGGATGCAGGTACTCGGCGAACCACGGCTGCGTTTCCGCGCGCTGCAGATCACGGCTGGCCTCGTAGATCTCAAGCGTGGGATTCCACGCCACGTTCCCCTTCACCATGGCTTTGAGCACGTCCTGCAGCCGCGTTGGATCAGCCTCTCGCCACAGCCGCCCGGCATAACGGAAACGCATGCCTTCGTCGGCGTAATTGAAGTTCGACGGAAAGCTCTGCAGCCCATCGGTGATGGCAGCATCAGGAACGCCATACCAGTGTTCAATACTCGTGAGACCGCCTGCAGCTGCGTCCCAGGCGTTGGTCTCGTCGACCGCCATGTGATGCGCCGTGCGCATGCCGAGCTTCTTCGCCTCATCGAGGACGGCCGGATACACATCCTTGTCCATACCGAACAGCTTGAGGCCATCAGCTCCCTGCGCCTTGAGATCGCGCACGCGCTGTCGCGCTTCGACCTCGTTCCGCGGCACTGGCATGTACGCGTAACGCGCGTAGACATACAAGCGCGGCCCGATCACATCACCACTGAGGCTACGGGCCCGCAGTTGAATCGTCTTGGGCGTTTCGCTCGACACGTCACGCACCGTCGTGATACCCATGCCGAGCCACAGCTTCATCTGATACTCGAGGGGCTGCGCAATGCCACCGCGCTCATCCTGCACATGCCCGTGCGCATTGATCAGTCCCGGCATCACATACTTGCCCGTGGCGTCGATGATCACATCGCCAGTCGGACGCCGCGCCGTACCATCCTTGATCGCAACCGGATCGAGCGACACGATCTGCGCGATGCGGTTGCCCTCGATCACGATATCCTTCGGCCCTTCGGCCGGCGTGCCGTTCCCCTCGATGATCGTCGCGCCGCGGATCACCAGCCGCGTAGGCCGCACACCGTGTGTCGGCGCCGACTGTGCCCCCAAGGTGATACTGGTGGCGAGCCCGATCGTCGTCGCAGCGAGGGTGAGGAGCAACCACTGTTTGGTCAGGCGCATGAGGCTACTCCCATTCGATCGTGGCGGGGGGCTTCGAGCTGATGTCGTAGACCACCCGGTTTACGCCATCGACTTCGTTGATAATGCGGTTTGAGATCCGTCCCAGCACCTCATGCGGGAAAGAGAACCAGTCCGCGGTCATACCGTCGGTGCTGGTGACGGCGCGCAAGGCGATCACATGCTCGTACGTGCGGCCATCGCCCATGACACCCACGGAGCGCACAGGGAGGAACACCGCGAATGCCTGCCAGATCTCCTGATAAAGCCCCGCAGCGCGAATCTCTTCGAGATAGATCGCGTCGGCCCGGCGCAGAATATCCACGGCGTACGGCGTGACTTCACCGAGCACGCGGATGGCAAGGCCCGGACCAGGGAATGGATGTCGCCCGACCATCTCCTCAGGGAGACCGAGCTCTCGACCCACGTTGCGCACCTCATCCTTGAACAGCTCGCGCAGGGGTTCGATCAAACGGAACTTCATGTCCGGCTTCAGCCCGCCCACGTTGTGGTGCGTCTTAATCGTGGCCGACGGGCCGCCCTTCGCGCTCACCGACTCGATCACATCGGGATACAGCGTGCCCTGGACCAGGAACTCGGCGCCCTGCCCCGCCTCCGCCGACGCATCTTCGAACACGTCGATGAACGTGTGCCCGATGATCTTGCGCTTCTTCTCCGGATCGCCTTCGCCGGCCAGTCCGCTCAGGAACCGGTCTTCCGCGCGGACCGTGATCAGTTTGATACCAAGATGCGCGCGCATCGTGCGCTCAACCTGCTCGCGCTCGTGCAGGCGCAGCAATCCGGTGTCCACGAAGATGCAGGTGAGCTGATCACCGATCGCCTTGTGTACCAGCGCCGCCGCCACGCTCGAGTCCACACCGCCCGAGAGCCCGCAGATGACCTGCTTGTCACCAACCAGCTCGCGAATCTTCGCGACCTCCTGATCGATGAAGTGACCGGGCGTCCAGTCCGGCGTACACCCGCACACGCCGAAGAGGAAATTCTGGATGATCTCGGCACCGCGCACGGTATGCGCGACCTCTGAATGGAACTGCACCGCATGAATGGGACGCGTGGCATGCCGGAATCCCGCCAGCGTGTGACCGCTGTGTGCGGTCGCGATGTACCCGGGCGGGACCTGCTCCACATGATCGCCATGGCTCATCCATACCGTGGTCCGCTCGCCGGCGTCGAAGCCGTTGAACAGCCCAGACGGCTCGTCGATGGTGACGTCCGCACGTCCGTACTCGCGACGGCCTCCGCCGACCACGGCACCGCCTTCGAGATGAGCGATCAGCTGCATGCCGTAGCACACGCCGAGCACCGGCGCGACGTCGAGCAGCGCACGGGCAATGGTCGGCGCACCCTCGTCCGTTACCGAGCTTGGCCCGCCGGACAAGATGATCCCATCCGGCTTCCAGGCACGGATCCATTCGAGCGACTTCGACGGCGGATGGATCTCGGAATACACGCGGGCTTCGCGCACCCGGCGGGCGATCAATTGCGTGAATTGCGAACCGCAATCGAGGATGAGGATACGGCTGTTCATCAGTACTTCCACTCCGGACCGGTAAGCTTGAGAAACTCGACGGCCTTCGTGTCGAGATCGAGAATCGCACCCGTGGGCGCGCCGTGCAGCCAGCCGCACCCCTCACCCGGGTTGACGAGCAGTGACTCGCCGCGCGATTTCATTTCGGGGATGTGTGAGAACCCGTGGACGACGACTTCATGTCCATCGATGGACCGCTGGTGCACGTCGGCGAGATCGTGGATGAGCAGCACCGACTTGCCGCCGAGGTCGAAACTATGCGGTGATTCGTACAGCTCCGTGGCGCCAAAGCCGGACTTGGCGGCCGCTTGCAAGGCATCATGATCACCGTCGTTTCTCCCGAAGACGCCGAGCAGGGGAATCGACAAGTCATGAAATGGCTGCAACGTGAACGGCGAGCAGTAGTCGCCGGCGTGCATCACGATCGACACGCCGCCGGCGATCATCTGCTCGAGCAGTGCGCGGACGGCCGGCACGTGGTCATGGGTATCCGACAGCAAGCCGATCCGCATTAGGCAGTTCTCCACTGGAGGTGCGCACGCTCGAGGCGTACGAGGTCTTCGAGGCGTTCGCGTTCGGTGATGACCGCAAATCGATCACCATCCACCATCACTTCGGCGGGACGCGGACGGGAGTTGTAGTTGGACGACATCGTATAGCCGTACGCGCCCGCCGTCTGCACGGCGAGCAGGGCACCGGCCGCCACGTCCGGCATCGGCCGGTCTTTCGCGTAGAAGTCGCCGGATTCACAGATCGGTCCGACGACATCGGCGACGACCGTGCCGTCGATCGCCTCCACGGCGTCGATGCGATGGTACGCCTGATAGAGCGCCGGCCGCACGAGATCGTTCATGCCGGCATCGGTCACGATGAAATCCTTGCCGGCCGCATGCTTGCGATAGAGCACTTCCGTAAGGAGCGCGCCCGCCTCGGCCACCAGGAACCGTCCCGGCTCGAGCAGCAAGGTCAGCCCCGTCTCGCGGGCCGCCGCGAGCACGATGGCCGCGTAGTCGTCCACGTCGGCGTCCTTCTCATCGGCGTGATACGGTACGGCCAATCCGCCGCCGACGTCCATGTACGCGATGGCATGACCATCAGCGCGGGCGGCGGCGATGGCCGAGAGCAATCGTGGCAACGCGTCGCGCATCGGGTCGGCATTACCGATCTGCGAGCCAAGATGCATCCCCAGCCCCCGCAGGGCCACATGCGGCAGGTCGTGTACCATCGCCACGAGACGCGACACGTCATCCCGCGGGATGCCGAACTTCTGTCCCTTCTCGCCGGTCTTGATATACGCATGCGGCGTGTCGACCGTCACTTCGGGGTTCACCCGGATCGCAATGGGCGCGACGACGCCCTGTCGCCCCGCCACGGCGTCGATCGTCACCAGCTCCGCTTCCGATTCGACGTTGATCAGCAGCACGCGTTCCTCGAGCGCCTGCTCGATCTCGCGCACCGTCTTGCCGACTCCGCTGAAGACCACATCGTGGCCGGTGAACCCGGCCTCCCGCGCGCGGAACAGCTCACCGCCGGAGACAATGTCGACACCGGCACCGAGCTCCTGCAGCAATCGCAGCACGGCGAGGTTGGAGTTCGCCTTCATGGCAAAGTGAATACGATGCGGCACGCTCGCGAAGGCCTCCTCGAGACGCCGCAGACGCGCACGGATCGTATTGGCACAGTACACGTACGTCGGTGTACCCACCGCCGCCGCGATGGACGGAAGAGGCACCTGTTCCGCATGCAGTACACCGCCCCGCCGCGGAAAGGCGGGGGTGGTTCCGGAGGAAGACATCGCGTCGTTCAGTACGAGCGCGCCCACACGACCTCGTACTTCGCCGGCTCGCCCGTCACCATACAGGTGGTCGGCGCCTCGGGTGAGCGATACTCCGGATCGGGAATGACGCGGATCGTCGCCTTCGTCTCTTCCTTCACCCTCTGCTCGACCGCGGGGTCGCCGTTCCAACCGGCATATACGAACGCGCCGGGACCGTCCATCACTTCCTTGAACTTGCCGTAGCTGATGCGCTCACGGATCGTGTTCGCCTCCACGCGGGCACGGGCGGCGGCCAGCATGTCCGCCTGAATCGTATCGAGCACCGCAGGCAACTCCGTGCGCAGCGTATCGAAGCTGATGGGACGCTTCTCACGTGTGTCGCGCCGGGCCAGCATCCCGGTGTTCGACGCCAGGTCGCGGGGACCGATTTCCATACGCAGCGGAATGCCGCGAAGCTCCCAGTGATAGTACTTCGCGCCCGGCTTCACGCCGACGCGGTCGTCGACGTGCACGCGGATCCGCTCGTGGTCGGGGCGCTTGAAGCTGCCCAGATCATCGGCGATGCGCTTGGCCATTTCCACGGTGGCGGCACGCTCTTCCTCGGTCTTCCAGATCGGCACGATCACCATCTGGATCGGCGTCAGCTTGGGCGGCAGGCGAAGACCCGCGTCGTCGCCGTGCGTCATCACGAGGCCGCCGATCATCCGCGTTGACACGCCCCAGCTGGTGTTCCACGCAAAGGCCTGCTCACCCTGCTCGTTCTGGAAACTGAGATCGAACGCTTTGGCAAAATTCTGGCCGAGGTTGTGCGACGTGCCGGCCTGCAGTGCCTTGTTGTCCTGCATCATCGCTTCACAGGCGTACGTGCGGAGGGCGCCGGCAAACTTCTCGGAGTTCGTCTTCTGACCGGTAATCACGGGCATGGCCATGTAGCCTTCCATGAACTCACGATACACGCCCAACATGCGACGCGTCTCTTCCTCAGCCTCGTCGTGCGTGGCGTGCGCGGTGTGGCCTTCCTGCCAGAGGAATTCCATCGTGCGCAAGAAGAGTCGCGTGCGCATTTCCCAGCGCACCACGTTGGCCCACTGATTGTACAGCAACGGCAGGTCGCGATAGCTCTGCACCCACTTCGCGAACATCGAGTAGATGATCGTTTCCGACGTGGGGCGCACGACGAGACGTTCCTCGAGCACTTTGCCACCACCCATGGTGACGACCGCACACTCCGGCGCGAAGCCTTCCACGTGCTCCGCTTCCTTCGAGAGGAAGCTTTCCGGAATGAACAGCGGGAAATACGCGTTCACGTGGCCCGTGGCCTTGAACATGTCGTCGAGCGCACGCTGCATGCGCTCCCAGATCCCGTAACCGTGCGGGCGGATGACCATGCATCCACGCACGGGCGAGTAGTCGGCGAGTTCCGAACGCAGGACCAACTCGTTGTACCACTCGCTGAAGTTGTCAGCGCGGGTGGTCAGCTTCTTGTCGTCACTCATGGGCGATATCCGTTCGATTCAACGTCGACGATGCCCACGTGCTCAGGGCATCAAGGGTCTGCACCATCTCTTCCGGCGCGCCGGTCGCGCGGGCGCGGTAGCTCACCGCGTCGCCCGACGTCTCCACCACGACCGTGGCGAGACTGCCGGCTTTCCGCGCGGCTTCCAACTGCTTCTCCACACGCTGCTCGCGCAACGCGAACTCCACTGCGTGCCCATCGGCCCGCAGGCGCGCCGCCGCGTGCAACATGGCCGCCGGATACGACGCGCTGCCGGGCGCCTGCGCGATCCACAGGGCAACCGCCGGCGCCGGCGCGTTCATCAAGCCGCGCGCCTTGAGCAGCTCACCGAGCACGACGTCGCCCATGCCGAAACCGAGCGCCGGCAAATCCGTGCCGCCGAGCGATTTGAGCAGATGGTCGTACCGGCCGCCACCACAGATCGCGCGGAATTCACCGACGTTGTCGAATAGTTCGAACACGATGCCGGTGTAGTAGGCGAGGCCGCGCACGATCGTGAGATCGAAGCGCAGCCATTCACCGATCCCCAGCGCCTCGCAGTGCGCCACGTACTGCGCGAACCGCTCCACGTGCGGAGCGACGTCCGGTGCCTGGCCGTATCGCGATTGCAGCGTGGCGAAATCGAGCGTCGCAAAACCCAGAATCGCGTCAACCGTCACCGGCGGCAATCCGGCGGCCGCAAGCTTCTCGGCGGAGATCTCCTGCGGCTGACGTTCGAGCTTGTCGAGCACGGCGTATACCGCGGGCCACGTCGGCTCGTCGATCGCCAGATGCGCCAGCAAGCCGTTCAGCAACCGCCGATCGCTCACACGCGCCCGGACGTCGCTGGCCGTCAACCCGAAGGCTGCCATGATCTCCACGGCCACCGACAGCAGTTCCGCATCGGCGAGCACATCGGCTTCGCCGACGATGTCGACGTTGAGCTGGAAGTGTTCGCGAAGCCGTCCCTTCTGCGTGCGCTCGTATCGGAACAGCTGCGGCATCGAGTACCAGCGAACCGGCTTGCGCAGCGTCTGTGCCCGCGCACCGACCATCCGGGCGAACGTCGGCGTCATCTCCGGACGCATCGCGACCGCGCGACCGCCCTTGTCGACGAATTCGAACAGCTGACCGACGATCTCATCGCCGCTCTTCTGCGTATAGAGCTCAAGCGGCTCAAGCGGCGGCCCATCATACTCCTGAAACGCATAGCGCCGCACGATGCGGCGCCAGGTCTCAAAGATGTGGGCTCGCTCGGCGAACTGCTCGGGATAAAAATCTCGGAAACCCGGGAGGAGCTTTGGAGGCATCCTTGAAAGTTACCGAGCGAGCGGATCGACCTGCAACCGCTCCATGGCATCGCCAACGGTATGAAATGATCCGGTTACGAGCACGGTGGCCGCCCGTTCGCGCGCATGGGCAAGCGCCAACGTGAAATCGTCCTCCCGCTGGACGGGCAGCCCCTCGGCCGCCGCCCACGCGGTGACCTCGTCCAGATTCCAGGCGCGCGCCACAGGAGCCGTGGGCGCCATCGTGACCACGATGTGTGACGCCACCCGCGCCACGGCCCGGAGAATGCCCGCCCAATCCTTGTCTCGCAGCACGCACACGACGGCGCTGACCGGCATCGGAGCGCCGACCTCCAGCAGATTGGCCGCCACCGTCGCGGCGCCGTCGGCGTTATGCGCCACATCGAAAAGCCATGGACCGGCGCGATGAAAACGACCGGCCAGCCGGACACCGGGCAAAAGCGCGGCCGCATTCCGCTCGATCTCGTGCCAGCGACCACCGGCGCCTCGCAACATGGCCAGCGCCACCGCCGCGTTGTGCGCCTGAAACTCGCCAATCAACGGCGTCGTGAGCCGCCGCTCACCCTCGGGCGTGACCAGCGTGAAGCTCGTGCCTGCACCGCCGACCGACACGTCACGCACCTGCCAGTCACGACCCGTGACAAGGATCCGATCGGCCCCCGCGTGCCCGGCACACGCCGTGAGGAGCGCACAGATCTCCGGCCGCGCCTCACCGACGACCGCCACCGCGCCCCGCTTGTAGATGCCGGCCTTCTCTCCGGCGATCAGCTCCAACGTGTCGCCCAGAAACTCAAGGTGGTCGAATCCGATCTGCGTCACCGCGGCTGCCAGCGGTTGCACCGTGTTCGTCGCGTCGAGCCGTCCCCCCAACCCGACCTCCACGACCGCCACGTCCACCCCCAGCACCGCAAACCAGTCGAGGGCCATCGCCGTGGTCGCCTCGAAAAAGGTCGCGCCGAGACGCGTCAGCTCCGGCTCCCACCGCTCAAGCCACGCGGTGATCGCCTCGTGCGGCATCGGCACGCCATCCACCACGACGCGCTCCGAGAAATCCACAAGGTGGGGCGATGTGTACCGGCCCACCCGAAGCCCGGAACCGCGCAGCATCGCGTCGAGCGTCGCGACGGTGCTTCCCTTGCCGTTGGTGCCGGCCACATGAAAGACAGGATACCGGCGCTGGGGATCGCCGAGCAGGGAAAGCAAGGCGGAGACGCGCTCGAGGCCGAGACGCCAGGCCCCGCCGGTACGGGAGAACAACCGGCGGAGCGCATCGTGATACGCCGAATCGGCGATCGAGGCCCGTTCCGCCGCCGACGGCGGCGGTGGGGCCAACGGATTCGAAGTCAGTTTTCCTGCGCGTGCCCCGCAGACGCGGGACGTCCGGTCATATGGCGCATGAGCCGCGAGAGGGTATCCCGCAACTCCCTCCGGTGCACCACCTGATCAACCATGCCCTTCTCGAGCAGGAACTCGGCCGTCTGGAAGCCTTCCGGAAGGTCCTGCCCCAGCGTCTGCTTGATCACGCGCGGTCCCGCAAAACCGATCACCGCGCCGGGCTCCGCCAGAATCGCATCGCCGAGCATCGCAAAGCTCGCGCTCACACCACCCGTGGTCGGGTTCGTGAGCACCGAGATGTACGGAATGCGTCGCTCGGCCAACTGCGACAGCACCGCCGATGTCTTCGCCATCTGCATGAGGGAGAGAATTCCCTCCTGCATGCGCGCGCCACCCGAGGCGCAAACGATGACCAGCGGATGCTTCTTCTCAAGCGACCGCTGCCCGAGCCGCGCGATCTTCTCACCGACGACCGACCCCATCGATCCGCCCATGAAGGCGAAGTCCATGATCCCAATCCCCACGGGCAGCCCCTCGAGGAGCCCCGCGACGGTCAGAATGGCATCGCTGTCACCGGCGTTCGTGAGGGCCCGCTTGAGGCGGGCGGGATAATCGGGGAAGCCGAGCGGATCAACCGATCGGAGCTCGCTTCCCACTTCGACGGTCGAGCCTTCGTCGAGCAGCATCGCGGCGTAATCCCACGCCCGTACACGGCGGTGGAAATCGCACGCCGGGCAGACGTTGAGATTCCGCAAGAACTTGTCGCGGATATCCGTATGCCCGCACGCCTCGCACTTCTCCCACGTGTCGGGGGGAATCTCGAGGCGCTCGCGCCGCGGCTGTCGGGGCTTTTTATCCTTCCGGAACCAGGCCATAGTCTTGTAATGTTGGCGGTCCGGCCCTCGAAGGCTAGACCTTGCGTCCAGCCAAGATCGCTCTCCTGACCGCTCAGAGTCCGATCGCGTCCGCCTGACCGCGACCTTCCGCCGAGATGCGAAGGAGCACGGCGACCGCCGTCCAACTGACCAGCAGGAACGAACCGCCGTAGCTGAAGAACGGCAACGGAATGCCCGTGACCGGCATCAGGTTGAGGGTCATCCCCACGTTGACCATGACGTGCACGAACCACGCCGAAACCAGCCCGAACGCCACGAGGCTCGGGAATGCATCATTGGCCCGAGCGGCGACCCGCGTCGCGCGTAGGAACAGCGCCAGAAACAGCGAGAGCGCGAGACTGACGCCGATAAACCCCAACTCCTCGCCGACGACCGAGAAAATGAAGTCGGTGTGCCGTTCAGGAAGGAATTTGAGGCGCTTCTGACTGCCGAGCGTGAATCCCTTCCCGAACAGGCCACCGGAGCCGATCGCCACCTTGCTCTGCGTCACATGATAGCCAGACGCCTGCGGATCGACATTCGGGTCGAGGAAGACCAAGAGTCGTTTCTGCTGATACGGTTTGAGCTTGTCCCAGAGAATCGGCGCGACACCTCCCATCACGACGTTCATCACGACGATGACGACGCCCTCCAGCAGGTACGGCCGGTACCAGAGCACCAACGCGACGAGCATCAGGAACCACGCGCCCCAGATGCCCGTGCTGAATGCCAGGACAAGGCTGATGCCGGGACTCGCCAGGAGCAGGAGCAGCGGCCACGGCACGCCGGCCCAGAACAGCATGGCGAAGCAGATTCCGATGAATACGATGCCCGTGCCAAGGTCCGGCTGCGCCATCACGAGCAGCCACGGCACGCCAACCACGAGCAGCGGGCGCCACAGGTCAACGAGGGAACGGATCGATTCACGCTGCGCCGCGAGCACGCGCGCGAGCATCAGCGTCGTCGCCAGCTTCGCCAGTTCGGCCGGTTGCCCAATGCGCACGCCACCGATACTCAGCCACCCCTTCACGCTCGCCGCCGTGCCCGCGCCCACACCGATGAACAGCACCAGCAGCAGCAGCAGACAACTCAGCGCGTACAGCGGCCAGGCGGTCCATTCGATGAGACGCACCGAGCCGCGCGAGATCACCCACGTCGCCATCAACGACGCACCGAACCATCCGAGCTGCCGCTTCCAGGCGTTCTCGATGATAGGGGTCGGGTTGTCGATCTGCCCAGCGGAAAAGACCATGGCGATGCCGAAGCCGGTGAGCAGCAAGGCAATCACCAGTAGCGGCACGTCAATACTTTGCCGACGCAATACGGAAATACCGGCCATGTGCCCCCGCCTCAGTCGTTGACGATGGCGGTCATCGTCAACCGCGTCTTGAGATAGCGTTCCATCATCTTGGTCGCCGCACGAGCGGCCGTAGACCCGTGGAGCCCTTCCTCGATGATGATGGCGAGCACGATCGTCGGATCGTTCGCCGGCGCATATCCCACAAACCACGCATTGTCGAGCTGGCCGTTGACCTGGGCCGTTCCCGTCTTTCCGGCGATGGTAAGCCCCTGGATCTGTGCGCCAGCGGCCGTACCTCGGGACACCACGTCGGCCAGCGCGAGCTGCACGCTCGCCAGCTGGGCTTTGTCGAGATTGAGGATCTGCTTGCGCTCCGGGTCTCGCGTGACGACTTGAGGCGTTGGAGCCATGCCGTCAGTGGCCATCGCCGCATAGAAGCGCGCCATACTGAGTGGCGTCTGCGCGTTGTCCGCCTGACCAATGGCCAGACTCAACACCACGGAGCGATTCCAACCGCGGGCGCCGTAGCGTTTATCGAAGTACGCGGTGCTCTCGGGCCAGCGCGGCGTGCGCTCGTTGGGGAGGTCGACGCCGGTGCTGTCACGAAACCCCAGCGACACGCCCCCCGCCAGCAAGCGCGTGAGTCCGATTTTGAGCCCCAGCTGATAAAAGTAGACGTCGCACGACTTGGCGATCGCTTGCGCCAAGGTCACATCACCGTGGCCGTGCCTGTCCCAGCACTTGAATGGGCGACCGTACATGTAAACGCCCGTACACGGCGCTTGCATACGGGTTTCCATGGTCACCAAACCCAGCTCCATTCCAATAATCGCCGTGGCGAGTTTCCACGTCGACGCTGGCGCATACGTACCCGACAGCGCGCGATTCACGAGCGGCCGGTGCGGATCGACCCGAAGGCTCTCGTAGAAGCTGCTCGACACGCCGCCGATGAACTTGTTGACGTCGTAACTCGGCGCGCTATACAACGTGAGGACGCCGCCCGTCTTCGGATCGAGTGCCACGACGGCGCCACGGAGCGAGTCGCCAAAATACTCGTGCGCGTAACGCTGCAAGTCGAGATCGATGTTCGTGCGGAGAGCGGGCGGCGCGGCCGGCTGTTCTTCCGGACGTACCCCGGCGTCGCGCACCACGCGATTGCGCGCGTCGACCTCCACGAACCGGCGCCCTTCCTTGCCACGCAGTTGCGCTTCGTACTGAAACTCAAGCCCCGTCTTGCCGACTTGCTGTCCCGCCTTGCAACTCTCGTACTTCGGCTTGGAGAGATCCTCTTCCGTAATTTCGCCCGTGTAGCCGATCAGCGCCGCCATCGCCGCGCCATCCGGATAGTACCGCTTCGGCGAACTCTGAATGATGAGCCCAGGAAACTCGACCCGACGCTCTTCCAGCACCGACACGACCTGAAACGATGCATCGTTGAAGATCACGGCCGGACGCGTGCGCGCACGACGGAAGCGACGCACCGCCAGTTCTTGCTGCGCCGAATCGATCTGGATCACCTTCGACAACGTCGTCAGCGCAGACCGCAGCGAGTCCTCGGTCGGACTGAGAATTGACACGGAGTACCCGGGCAGATTCTCGGCGATCACTTCGCCATGCCGGTCGTAGATGGTGCCGCGGGCCCCTGGCAGCGGCACCTCGCGCAACCGGTTGTTCTCCGACTGCAGCACATACTCCTCGTTCTGCAGTACCTGCGCGCGAAAGAACGCACCGCCGAGCGCCACGAAGGCCGCCAACAGCAGCACGCGGGCCATCCGCGCACGGCGAAGAATCGCGTTCGGATGGTAGCTCACGACTTCACACGATGCCCGACGTCCGGGTGGTCCGGATGACGTACATGATCAGCCTCAGATAGTGTGCGGTCGGTACAACGGACGAAACACGGTGAGCAACAGCACAGCCACCAGTGCCGTCAGCGCCGCCGACAGCGGAGACCAGAGGACCAGTGTCACCACGAGCGATGCGCCTGACGCGACGCCGGTGAGCAACGTCATCACGAGGTCGACCAGCCACTTGCCAGCGAACACGAACAACCCAGTCAGCGCCACATGATCGGCGAAAAACACCGCCTTGAGCCACGAGGCACCAAAGGCCACGAGCGTCAGCGCGAGGGCCGAGGCACCGAAGGAGCCGGGCGCGAGGGCATCGACGGCAAGACCGGTGAGAAAACCCGTCAGCGCGGCCAGCCCGGGGCGCAGGCGCACCGCCGAGAACAGGATCGCGATCACGACGAAATCCACGGTGGCGCGGCCGCCGACGAGCGGACGCACCGCGAAGTGCGCGGTCAGCAGCAGCGCGAAACCGAACCACGCGCGCAGCGCGCCCCCAACCGATGTCATCTGCGGCTGCGGACGGCTCATTCGATGCGCCACGGTGTCGATGCCACTAGCGCCCCACCGGTGGAGGGCCAGCCCGCGATGCCGGCGCCGGCGGCGGACCCGTTCGCGGCGCGGGGGACGGCACCGCCCCGCGACGCTTCACGGTATCAGAACGCGGACGCGCCGGCACAAGCCTGTCGCCCCGTGCGCCCATGCGCGCACTGTCAGCATCCGCCTTGGCACCAACCGCACTGTCGGCACCCGTACCGCGTCCACCGGCCACGAACGCGAGCGTCGAATCCGCCAACGTATCGGCCGCGGCATCGAGCGCGGCGCGACGCGCCGCCAGCTCATCGAATGCCGCCGCCTTTGCCAACGAATCGCCGGCTGCCGCCACTGCACGTGCCGCACTGTCGGCATTCACGGTGGTCCAAACGCCGTTGACGCCGCGTTGTGCGCGGGAGGCCAAGAGCACGAGCACCGGACCGATCGCCTCCGGCAGGACCGCCGGCTTGACCAGATACGTGCGCGCCCACTTCTCGGGCGTGGAAAGTTCGCCGAGTACCGTTCCCACAGGAATACCACGCGGATACGTCGCGCCAAGCCCCGAACTCACGATCAGCGTACCCGGCTCGAGCGTCGCACGGAATGGCACACCGCGCATCTCGAGCAACCAGCGCTCGGCTCCCGCCCCCAGATGCGGCTGCACAATGCCGAACGCCCCTTGGTCGACACTCATCGCACTCACCCGGAAGTCCGGGTGCGCCCACGTGATCGCGAAGCTGGTTGCCCGGTCCACACTCTGCACCATGCCGACCAGCCCATCCGCCGTCACAACAGGAAGAAACGGCTGCACGCCCGCATCAGAACCGGTGGCCAACGAGATGGTGAATTCGTCACCGCCGCCACGCGCCGGCAACAACTCGGCCGGCACGAAGCCGTCCCGCAGGCGTGCCGACAGGCCGAGCAGCTTACGCAACGTCGTGTTCTCGTCGGCGACAGCCTTCACCTGCAACGCCTGCGTCGCGACCTGCCCGCGCGTGAGCAACACGTCGTGGCGAGCACGGATCGCCGCGCGTACGGAGGCCGCGCGGCCCTCCAGCGCCACCAGCGGCGAGAGCAACGTCGTGCGCAACGACGCCGCAAAACCTTCACGCGTATGCCGCGGAAGAATCAGCGCGAGGACAGACAGTAGGACACACACCAGCGCGAGGCCGGTGTCGAGTCGCCCATCGGATCGGACGCTTCGGGCCACCGCGCGATCAGGTCGTGAGGACGGACCAGTACTTCTCCTCGTCATCGAGGATCTTGCCCGTGCCGCGAACGACGCACGTGAGGGGATCCTCGTCCACGTGAATCGGCAGCCCCGTCTCCTGACTAAGCAGCACATCGAGACCGCGGATCAGAGCACCGCCCCCCGTCATGACGATGCCGCGATCCACGATATCCGACGCGAGTTCGGGCGGCGTGATTTCCAACGCGCGGCGGACGGCATCAACGATCTGCTGAATCGGCTCCTGAATCGCTTCACGGATTTCGCTGGAGTGCACACGCACCGTTTTCGGAATTCCGGATACGAGGTCGCGACCCTTCACTTCCATCTCGCGCTCATCACCCACCGGATAGGCGGAACCGATCTGAATCTTGATCTGCTCAGCCGTCGGCTCGCCGATCAGCAGGTTGTAGTTCTTTCGCATGAACTGCACGATACTGATGTCGAGTTCGTCGCCGCCCGTGCGAATCGACGTGTCGCTCACGATGCCCGACAACGCGATGACGGCGATCTCCGTGGTACCGCCACCGATGTCGATCACCATGTTACCCGTGGGCGATTCGACCGGCAGCCCGACCCCGATGGCCGCAGCCATCGGCTCCGTCACCATGAACACTTCCTTCGCGCCCGCACCAAGTGCCGAGTCGCGCACGGCGCGCTTCTCCACTTCCGTGATACCGGACGGCACGCACACGATCACCCGCGGCTTCACCTTGAACACGTGCTTGTCGATCACGAGCGTCAGGAAATAGCGCAGCATTTTCTCGGTGACGTCGAAGTCCGCGATCACGCCGTCCTTCATGGGCCGAACCGCCATGATCCCGTCCGGCGTACGACCGAGCATCCGCTTCGCTTCCAGACCGACGCCCTTGAGCTTTTTGGTCTCGCGATCAAGCGCGACAACCGAGGGCTCATTCAGCACGATCCCCTCGCCCTTCACGTAGATGAGGGTGTTGGCGGTGCCGAGATCGACTGCGATCGCGTTCGCCGGGAAGAACGAGTTGGACTTATTAAAGGGCCAGAACATCCGGATGTGTGCTCGACGGCGCGGAGCGCCGGGAAAGGGCATGCTGCAGCAGCAATGGGAGGTAAGGTACGTGTGCAGTAGAGCAGTTACAAGCTGTTGTGGCAGCGTGACCTAGCACACGTTTCCTGGTGAGGGATGGAAACGACGAGAGGCCACCGGAGATGGGTCCCGGTGGCCTCTGCTGGTTCCGCGGATCCCCTTACGCGACGAATGTCGCCGGGTCCGTGAACTCCATGCCGAAGGCATCGGAAACGCCCTGATAGGTCAGCTTGCCGTCGGTCATGTTGAGCCCCTTGAGGAGCGCACCATTCTCGCGGAGCGCCTTCTTCCACCCCTTGTTCGCCAGCAACAACGTGTACGGCAGCGTGGCATTCGTCAGCGCCAGCGTCGACGTGCGCGGCACCGCGCCCGGCATATTCGCTACCCCATAGTGGATAATTCCATCCACCGTGTAGGTCGGATTCTCGTGGGTCGTCGGATGGATGGTCTCGACACAGCCGCCCTGATCGACCGCCACGTCCACGATGACGGCGCCCGGACGCATGCGCGACAGGTCGGCGCGTCGCACCAGCTTGGGCGCCTTCGCCCCGGGAATCAGCACGCCGCCGATCACCAGATCACACGTACTGATCTGCTCGAGGATGTTGTGACGGTTGGAGTGCACGAGCTGCACATTGGCCGGCATCACGTCCGAGAGGTAGCGCAGACGCTCCAGCGACAGGTCCAGTACCACAACCTTTGCACCGAGCCCGGCCGCCATCTTGGCCGCATTCACGCCGACGATGCCGCCGCCGAGAATCACGACCTTCGCCGGCGCCACGCCCGGCACGCCCCCGAGGAGCACGCCGCGGCCGCCGTAGAGTTTCTCGAGATACTTCGCGCCTTCCTGAACCGCCATCCGGCCCGCCACTTCGGACATCGGGATGAGCAGCGGCAGGTCGCGGTTCGGCAGCTCGACCGTCTCGTACGCAATGCACGTCGCGCCACTGGCCAGATGCGCGTTGGTCAGCGTTTCGTCGGCGGCAAAATGGAAGTACGTAAAGAGTGTCAGATCCCGACGCAGGAAGCCCCATTCCTTCTCGATCGGCTCCTTCACCTTCAAGAGCAGTTCCGCCTTGCCCCAGGCCGTCGCGGCGTCCGGCACGATCTCGGCGCCAACGGCGCGGTAGGCGTCGTCCTCAAATCCACTGCCGATGCCGGCCCCCGTTTCGATGAATACTTGGTGGCCAGCCGCCGTCAACGCTTCAGCGCCAGCCGGGACGAGAGCGACGCGGTTTTCGTTGGTCTTGATCTCTTTGGGTACGCCGATACGCATAGGTGTGATTTCCGTAAAGGTGATGCGTCAGCGAACGCCCTTGGGGCCGAGGCTGACGAGAATCTGTCGATCTGGATCGAAGAACTCGCGCGCAACATCACGCACCAGTTCAAGGTCGATGGCATCCACGAGCGCTTTCAACTCGTCGATGCTGCGGTACGGTTCTCCGTACAACGCCGTGAGCGCCGCCCGATACATGCGCGACGACACACCTTCCATGGACAACACGAGCTGTCCGCGCAGCTGACGCTTGCCGGCGGCAAGGTCGTCCTCGGACAGACCATTCACCGCCACATCACGCAGCACGTCACGAACGGCATCCAAGGCCTCCTGGGCCGTTTCCGGCGCGCTGGCGAGATAGACGCCGTGCGCCCCGGTGTCAGCGTACGAACTGCTGAAGGTCTGCACACTGTAGGCAAGCCCCAATTCCTCGCGCACCTTCTGAAAGAGGCGCGAGCTCATGCCACCACCGATCAGCATATCCAGCAGGGCGAACGCGTAGCGACGGCTATCGCCGAACGCGATGCCCTGCCCACCCAGCACGATGTGCGTCTGCGCGATGTCCTTACGCGGCACGTGCTCGGCATGCGGACCAGCCGCCTCCACCGGGTCGAGCGGAAACGGCGTCATGTCGCCGCGGGCACGCGTGGTCCACCCCGTGCTGTGCAGCACGTCGAGTAACTGCTCGTGCTCCACGCGGCCCGACGCGGCGACCACCAGACGACCGGGATGGTAGGCGCGCTCGTGGAGATCGTGCAGGTCGGCCACGGAGAGCGCCTTCACCGTGGCACGCGTGCCAAGAATCGGGAAGCCATGCGGATGATCACCCCAGATGGCACGATTGTGCACATCGAAGATGATGTCGTCGGGCGTATCATCGACCATGCTGATCTCCTCGAGAATCACCTTTCTCTCGAGGGCCAGATCGGCTTGACGCAACAACGGCTCGAAGATCAACTCCCCGATGACCGATGCGGCTTCGGGAAGATGTTCGTCGAGGACCCGTGCCTGATACGACGTATGTTCGCGCTCGGTGTACGCATCGAGCGAACCGCCCAGCGTTTCGAGCGCGAGCGCAATCTGCTGGGCGCTGCGTGTGCGCGTCCCTTTGAATACCATATGCTCGAGCAGATGCGACACACCCATCTGCTCGGGGCGTTCATGCAGCGTTGCCGCGCGAACCCATGCCCCAAAAGCAACCGACCGCGCTCCCGGAACGGATTCCGAGAGCACGGTCAGTCCATTGGGCAGATCCGTGCGATGCAACGTAGGCGCTGGCGCGGCCGACGTGTTAGCGCCGATCGCGACCGCCACCACCACTCCGGCCGCCACGGCCACCTCGATCGCCACCGTCATCCCGACGCGGCGGGCGCTCGCCCGGCGTCTCCTCCGGCATCCCTTCGGGGCGCGGGAGCAGCGCCTTCATGGACAGGCGCAGACGTCCACGCTCGTCGCGATCGACGAGCTTGACCGTGACGCGATCGCCCTTCTTGACCACGTCTTCCGGCTTCTCCACGCGTTCCCACTTCATCTCGGACACGTGCAGGAGCGCTTCGGTACCCGGCATGATTTCGATGAACGCGCCGAACGCCGTCACGGTCTTCACCGTGCCTTCGTACGTCTCGCCCACGACCGCCTCGGCAGTCATGCCTTCCACCATCTTGCGCGCGCGCTCCATCGATTCGGCACCGACGGCGGCGATTGTCACCGTACCATCATCGTCGACCGTGAGTTCGGCACCCGTCTCTTCCTGAATACCACGAATGTTCTTGCCCTTCGGTCCGATGAGCTCGCCGATCTTGTCGACCGGGATCTGCACGGTCACGATCCGCGGCGCGTACTTCGAGAGATCGCCGCGCGGCGCGGCCAGCGCCTTGTCCATCTCGGCGAGGATGTGCAGGCGGCCTTCCTTGGCCTGCAGCAGCGCCTCTTCCATGATCTTGAGGTCGAGCCCCTCGATCTTGATGTCCATTTGGATCGACGTGATGCCGTCCTTCGTACCCGCGACCTTGAAATCCATGTCGCCGAGATGGTCTTCGGTGCCGAGGATGTCGGTGAGGATCGCGTACTTGTCGCCTTCCTTGATGAGACCCATCGCCACACCGGCGACCGCGGCCTTCATCGGGACGCCGGCATCGAACAGAGCGAGCGAGCCGCCGCACACCGAGGCCATCGACGACGAGCCATTCGACTCGAGGACTTCCGACACGATACGGATCGTGTACGGGAAATCAGCGAAGTCTGGGAGCACGCCCTGGAGCGCGCGTTCGGCCAGGTTGCCGTGGCCGATTTCGCGGCGGCTGGTACCGCGCATCGGACGCACTTCACCGGTCGAGAACGGCGGGAAGTTGTAATGCAGCATGAAGGAGCGCGTGGTCTCGCCCGCTTCGTTGATCGTGTCGAGCCGCTGCGCGTCCTTCGCGGTGCCGAGCGTCGCGGCGACGAGCGCCTGCGTCTGGCCACGCGTGAAGAGCGACGAGCCATGCGCACGCGGCAGCACGCTGCTGTCGATACTGATGCCACGCACTTCGGCGGGCTTTCGACCGTCGACACGCAGATTGGTGGTCAGCACCTGCGCGCGCAGCTCGTTGTACTCGACATCGCCGAGGACATTGTGAATGTCCTTCGCGTTGTCGGGGAACTCGACGAGCAATTCGGCCGCGGCGGCCTTCTTGACCTTCTCGATCGCTTCGATGCGCGTGTGCTTGTCCTTCTGATTCAACGCTTCGCGAATGCGACCCGAGGCATGTTCCTTCGTGCGGGTGACGACGGCGTCGGGCGATTCCGTCTTCGTCCACGCCATCTTGGGCACCTGCACCTTGGCCAGCAATTCGTTCTGCATCGCGATGAGCTCGCGGATGCCATCGTGCGAGAGGCGCAGCGACTCGAGGACGTCGGATTCCGACACTTCAAGCGCACCGCCTTCAACCATCACGATCGAATCCTGCGAACCGGCGACGATCAGCTCCATGTCGGAAAAGGCCAGCTGCTGGAACGTCGGGTTGAGCACCCAGTGTCCCTGCACGCGACCCACGCGCACGCCGCCGATCGGACCCATGAACGGGATCTTCGAGGCGTTCAGCGCGAACGACGTGGCGAGCAGCGCCAGCACGTCGGCGTCGTTCTCCTGGTCGGCGGAGATGACGTAGACAAAGACCTGCACTTCGTTCTTGAAGCCTTCCGGAAACAGCGGGCGGATCGAGCGGTCGATGATGCGGCACGCCAGGATCTCGTGATCGTGGGGACGCCCTTCGCGCTTGATGAATCCGCCCGGAATCTTGCCGGCGGCGTAGGTCTTCTCCTTGTACTCCACCGTCAAGGGGAAGAAAGGGAGCGGACTCTGGTTCTCGCTCACGGTGACGGCGGCGAGAACCATCGTCTCGCCGAATTGTACGATCGCGGAACCTGCCGCCTGCTTCGCCATCCGACCGGTCTCGATGACCAGGGGGCGACCGGCGAACGTCCGCTCGATTCGATGCATCATCTGCTGAATAGCCTCATGAGAACGCAAATCGCGCGGGAGGCATGACTGCC
>CANHNQ010000051.1 GCA_947462095.1 Gemmatimonadota bacterium | reverse complement strand
TGTACTACATCGACCCCAGGGGACAAACGACAGAGGGGGGACCATTGCTGGTCCCCCCTCATGTAGTACGAATGTAGTACGATCTCTGAAATCCTGATATTTTGTAAGTCGTTGTGTACCAACAACTTCCAGTGGCTTGGGACGGAATCGAACCGCCGACACGCGGATTTTCAGTCCGCTGCTCTACCAACTGAGCTACCAAGCCGATCCACCAACAGATTCTCAGGCTAACCACGTCAGGGGGCATTCCGCAAGCGCTCACCACACCGCCGCCCGCTTTACCGCCCCCTACTCCGTACCCCCTACTCCCTACGCCATCACCCCGGCTTCGTCGCCGTCGCCGTAATGATGCTCTTCAACCCGCCGCGCACGTTGAAATCCCCCACCACCGTCATGGTGCGCGGATTGCACGCCGCCACCAGATCGTCGAGGATCGTGTTCACCGCCCGCTCATAGAAAATGCCGTCGTTGCGGAAGCTCCAGAAATACAGCTTCAGGCTCTTCAGCTCGAGACACACCTCGGCCGGCTGATACGTAATCCGGATCGTCGCGAAATCAGGCGCCCCGCCTTCCAGTAGACGCAGCTCCACGGCATCGGTCTCGACGCCGCCCAGCGGACAGAGCGACGTGAACTCCGTCGTCTCCATGAAAATTTCGTACGTCCGATCCGCATACGGATTCGGAAACGTCTCGAGCAGTTGAGGCTTGGGCATTCCCGAATGTAATCAGGGAACGCCGACCGGTCAGGTGAGCTCGCGCAACCGCTGCGACCACTCGTCCAGCAACAGCCGCTCCGCCGGCGTCAGACTCACCATCCCTTCGGCCGCGATCTTGTCCAGCACCGCATCCAGCGCGGTGTTCGCCTGCGGCGGCGCCGCCGACTCCGCCCGACGCGGCGTCGGGCGCGGCGTGGGACGCGGCGCGGGACGCTCACGCGACACCGCCGCCTTGCTCTGCGCCACGATCTCGTCCACGTCCCGCTCCCGCGGACGCGACGACTTGGGCACCGCGCGCGGCGACTCGTCGCCGTAGTCCGGCGCCGACGCAATGCGATTACGGAAACGCCCCAGGCTCCCCGCCCCCGGTGCGCGGAGGTACACCCACCCCGCCAGCATACCGCCGATGTGTGCCGCGTACGCCGTGCCGCCCAGGCTCCCCGAATCCACCACCGCCATCGTGATGTTGATCAGCGCCATGAACACCACCAGCCACTTCACCTTCATCGGCACCACACCGAAGAACAGCACTTCGTCATCGGGCCACCGCGACGCGTACGCCACCGCGATGCCGAGAATCGCCGCCGATGCACCCACCAGCGTGCCACCCTCGCGCTGGAACATGTAGTGAAACGCCCAGCCGCCCACGCCGCACCACAGGTAATACCACACGAACGTGCTGCTCCCCCACGCCCGCTCCACCCGCGGCCCGAACAGCCACAACGTCCACATGTTCAGCAGCAGATGCATCAGGCCGCCGTGCACGAACATGTACGTGCCGATCGTCCACAACGCATGCGACGCGAGATCGCCGGCCGAATACCCAAGCCAGTTCGCCATGTTCGCGTCACCCACCAACGTCGCCTGCACGAAGTACACGCCCACGCACAACCCGATCAGCCAGTACACGGCCTGCGGGTTACGGGGCGGATCGAAATCGTCGTACGTGACGTAGGCCATGACAGGACGCGGAAAGACGCGGGAAGAACGACAGAGACAACGACGTGAGCGCTATCGCCGATCCCGGTGCGTGAGCGCCAACTGGACGATGCGCTCACAGAGATCGGGAAACAAGACACCGGCCGCGGCCGCCGCCTGCGGGATGAGACTGGTCGGCGTCATACCGGGCAACGTGTTGGCCTCCAAACACCACGGCTGCCCGTGAGGGTCCAGCCGGAAGTCGATGCGCGCATACCCGCCCAGCTTCAGCGCCGCGAACGCCTTCGTCGCCTGATCCGCCAGCTTCGCCTCGATCTCCGGCGACAGTTCGGCCACGAACTCTTTGGCCATCCCCGGCGTGTACTTGCACTCGTAGTCGTACAGCTCCTTCACCGGCACGATCTCGATCGTCGGCAGCACCACGTCGCCCAGAATGCCCACCGTGAGCTCCTGCCCCGGCACGAACCGCTCCACCATCACCTCGTCGTCGTACTTGAACGCCTCGGTCACGGCGGCCGCCAGCTCCCCCGGCTCCCGCACGATCGACAGCCCCACCGTGCTCCCCTGCTTCGACGGCTTCACCACCACCGGCCAGTCCAGATGACGCCCCACGTCCTCGGCGTCCATCGTGCCATCGGCCGGCGCCATCATCCAGTTGGCGGTCGCCACGCCGGCGGCGCGTAACACGACCTTCGTGAGATGCTTGTCCATGGCCAGCGCGCTCGCCAGGTGCCCGCTGCCGGTGTACGGCACCCCCACGAGATCGAGCAGCGCCTGCACCGTGCCGTCTTCCCCCTGACCACCGTGGAGCGCCAGAAACACGCAGTCGGCGTCGGTGATCTCGGGGCGAGTGCCAAGCGCCGGCGACAGCGATGGCGAGGATAATCCGGCCAGCGCCGCAAGCGACGGGGGAGCACTCCCCACGCCAGCGGCCAGCAGGGCGCGCTCCGTCTCGCGGGTCAACACGCCGTCGGCGGGGTCGAGACAGATCACATCATGGCCCTTCTCACGGAGCGCCACCGCGATCCGCAGCCCCGACGACAAAGACACCTCTCGTTCGGCGGAGACCCCGCCCAGCAACACGGTGATTCGCATGCCTCAAAGCTACATCCGAATCCGTCCGCGTCGTCAGTCGGCGAGGGTGTGCGTCAGTCTGCCGCAGTGTGCCTGAGTCTGCCTCAGTCGGCGTAGTCCATGCTCAGCGCGAACCCGACCGCCTGCGCCACCATCGCGTCGTCGGGAATCCGGTCCCACTCGCGCAACAGGATCACGCGATCGAAGGGGTCCAGCGTCACGTGCCGCCCGGTGTGCGGTGCGGTCGGGTCCACGGCGATCCACGCCTGCCACAGCGTGAGCCCCTGGGCGTTGATCACGACCCCATGCGCATCTTCCCACGTCGAAGGGCGTGGATCGGCAAAGAAGGCGGCGAGACGGCCACGGCTGTAATCGCGGAGCGGTTCGCCGCGCGCGTCCGTGAACCGGTCGAGAAGGTTGATCATGAAGCAGGTGACGGGTCCGACACCGGTCGGGCCGCTCATCAGCGAGCCAGCGCGCTCCGTGTGTCGTAGGGGAGACGTGGCAACGGAGACGAGGTAACGAAGCGCCCGGAGTGTGACACTCGGGGCTCGCGAACGGTGTATTATCGGAGGCCGCCCCCCTCACCCCCCTCACCGGATCACCGCGATGCGAACCGTGGCCGTGTACACCATCGGGCTGCTCGCCCTGTCGGCCTGCTCGCACGAGTCCACACGCGTGGACAGCAACGACAGTGCGCCGACACCGAATCAGGGCATCGTCGCGGGCACGCTGGTCGTGACGGCCACTCGCCCCACGCTCACCCTGCGCAACACCACGGAGTTCGTGGTCGGCTACATGGTCATCGACAAGGATCAGATGACGATTGCGCTCTATCCGCCATGCGGAGCGCAGTGCGCCAAGCTCGTGCAGGGCGCCGACGTGAGCGTGCCGTACGCGAGCATCGCGGGCTACACCAGCGCCTCAACCGAGGCCAACGTGCTGTGGTTCACCTACGCGCGCGCCGCCGACGGGACACTCACCCCACAAGGCGCCATCCAGACGACGCGCGTCAAGCTCTAACGGCGCAACGAGCGCCGAGAGGCAACTACCGGCGCATCAGGTGTTCGAGCACATCGAAGCGCGTCACGATCCCCTGCACCACCCCGTTCTTCTTCATCAGCACGGCGCGGTTGCTCTTCGACAACAGCTTCGCCACGCTCTCCACCGGCTGCTCGCTGTCGACCACCGGAAACGGCTGGTCCATCACGTCGCTCACCGACTGATCGAGCACTTTCGGGTCGGCCAGTGACTTCGACGTGAGCTGCGACTCCGCCACGCTGCCAATGCACACCGCGCCATCCATGACCGGCACCTGCGACACGTTGTGCAGCGCCATCAACCGAATGGCCTGACGCACCGACGTCCCCGACGTGACACTCACCATCGCCGGTGCGCTGGCGTCCTTGTTGCCCAGCACCGCTTCGATGGTCGTCGGCGACACGTCGAGCATCTGGTTCTCGCGCATCCATTCGTCGTTGAACACCTTGCTGAGATAGCGCTCGCCGGTGTCGCAGAGGAACGTGACCACGCACGCCTCCGGATCATCGAGACGGCGCGCCACGTTCATCGCCGCGTGCGCAATCATGCCGGCCGATCCACCCACGAAAATCCCTTCCTCGCGCGTGAGACGACGCGCCATGCCGAAGGCGTCCTTGTCGCTCACCGAGATGAACTCGTCGATCACACTCATGTCGAGCGTGAGCGGCACGCAGTCCTGCCCCACCCCTTCCACTTTGTAGGGCGCGCCACTGGGGTGCCCCTCGCCCTTGCTACGCCACAATTCGGCCAGCACCGATCCCATGGGGTCGGCCGCGATGATCTTGATGTTCGGGTTCTTGCGCTTGAGGTAGCGCGCCACACCCGTGATCGTGCCACCCGTGCCCGCGCCCGCCACGAAGTGCGTGATGCGCCCGTCGGTCTGCTCCCAGATCTCGGGACCCGTGGTCGCCATGTGCGCCGCCGGATTGGCCGGGTTCTCGAACTGCCCCGCGAGCACCGCCCCCGGCGTCTCGCGCACGATCCGCTTGGCCATCATCACGTAATTCTGCGGATGATCGTGCGGCACCGCCGTGGGCGTGATGATCACTTCGGCGCCGAACGCCTTCAGCAGGCGGACCTTTTCCTGCGACATCTTGTCGGGCATCGTGAAAATGCAGCGGTACCCCTTGAGGGCAGCGGCGATCGCCAGACCGACGCCCGTATTTCCGCTCGTGGCCTCTACGATCGTGCCCCCGGGCTTCAGGGTGCCAGCCCGTTCGTGCGATTCGATCATCGGCATCCCGACCCGGTCCTTCACACTGCCGCCCGGATTGAAGAAGTCGGCCTTGCCGTACAAGGGCGTCCGGATCCCCCGCGCCACGCGGGCCAGGCGGATCATCGGCGTCCAGCCGATCGTTTCCAGGACGCTGCCGTAGGGGCGACGATGCCGGATGTGTTCGTCGGGCACAGCCGCGTCGGGGGGAACCGCGTCGGTCATGGGGGAGGTCGCCAGGGTGGTGGACATGGCAGGATTCGTCACAGGGGTGCCCGGGGAGCGTGAGCCCCTCGGGATGTCGAAAACGCACGGGGACGAGCACCGACACGGGGATCGGGGTACCACGCAGTCGGGCGGCCGGACACCGGAGGCGCGACGCACCGAAGCAGCACGTTGCCCTGTAGTTTCCCTTCGTTCCTGTCCTGCCGATCATCCTCACTCGGAACCCTTCAGCGGGCTGAGGGTGAGGAAGACAGGGAGCAACACCGGTCGAATCCCCCCGATCGCCTACTGGAATGTACACCCGCTTCGCGCGCTCGGCGGAATCGTCCGACCTCCATCAAACCGCAGTCGACATGCTCTCGTTTCGCGTCTCCGCTGATCGTTCGGCCCCAGCTCGCTTCACGCGCGTCGGTGCGCTCCGTCCCCTGATCGCCGGGGTGCGGCTCGCCGGCGCGCTGTTGCTGGTGAGCGCCTGCTCGGGTGACAAGAGCACCGGCCCCGGCCCGGTGGCCGCCGCGATCCGTGCGGAGGCCGGCAATCTGCAAACGGGCGTGGTTGGCACCCCCCTCAGCGTTCCGCTCGCGGTGGTGGTCACCGACAAGAGCGGCAAGACGATTTCCGGGGCACGGGTGGACTGGGACGTGGGCGCAGGATCGGGCACCGTGGCCCCCACGCGCTCCACCGCCGACGCGCGGGGCGTTGCCACCACCATCTGGACCCTTGGCACCACCGCCGGCACGGCGCGCGTCTCGGCGCAGGTCAACGGGGTGACCCCGGTCACCTTCACCGCCACGGTACTCGCCGGACCGGCGGCGCTCCTGGTCGCATCCCCCGACGTCGCCTATCTCAATGTGGGCGACACCGTGCGCGTGCGCGGTTCGCTGCGCGATCAGTACGGCAACACCATCGTTGGCCAATCCATCAATTTCAGCACGCTCGACCCGACGCTGGCCTCGGTGAACAGCACGGGGCTCGTCACGGCAGTCACCGTGGGCACCGCGCGCGTGGTCGCCGAGGCCTCGGGGCGCGCGGACACCGTGCCGGTGACCATTTCGCCGGCCGGATCGAGCGTGTGCGGGCCGGTGGCGGCGCGTGTGTTGGCGCTGGGTGAGGTGTATATCCCGCCGGCCGGCAGCGCGAACATCACGTCGTGTCTGGCGTCGCCCGCCACAATCAACGGCGAGTACGCGCTCACGCTGGTCTCCACCGCCACGTCGTTCGGCACCTCGGCACCGGTGGATCTCCTCGCCATCGGCAGCACTGGTCCCACCATTGCCGCGCTGACCGCCGCCGTCAATCCGTTCGCCACCCCGGCAACGTCCATCGATGTGCTCCACGCCGCCACGGCGGCGCTGTCGCCGGTCCGCGCGGCCGAACTGGCGCGGCACCGCATCGAAGCGCGTGAACTGACGCCGCTGGTGAACGAGGCGCGCGACTGGATGGCCTCGCGGACGGCCACCCCGCGCGCGGCGTATGCCGTCACGGCCGCCGAGGTGAAGGTGGGCGATGTGTTGAAGCTGAACGTCAACGCGAACCTGGCGTGCACCAGCGCCGACATCAAGTCGGGACGTGTCGCGGCCGTGGGCGCCAAGTCGATCATCGTCAACGACACCGAGAATCCCACCGGCGGCTACACCGACGCCGAGTACGCGGCGATCGCCGCGACGTTCGATACGCTCGTCTTTCCGATGGACACCACGGCGTTCGGTGCGCCCACGAACATCAGCGGCTACGGCAAGATCATCCTGCTGTACACCCGCGCCGTGAATGCGCTTACCCCGTCGGGCGCCGGCTACACGATCGGCGGCTTCTTCTTCGCGCGTGACCTGTATCCGAAAACGGTCAAGAACGGGCTCGCCGCCTGCGCCGCGTCGAACGAAGCGGAAATGTTCTACCTGCTCGCGCCCGACCCGAACGGCACGGTGAATACGAACAAGCGCACGAAGGACGAAGTCACGCTGCTCAACCTCACCACGATCGCGCACGAGCTGCAGCACCTCATCAACGCCTCGCGCCGTCTGTATGTGAATGTGGGGGCGCGTCCGAATGAAGAGACGTGGCTCGACGAAGGGCTGTCGCATGTGGCGGAAGAGCTGCTGTACTTCCGCATCGCCGGCGTCACGTCGCGTCAGAACCTGGCGCTGACCGATGTGGCCGGTAACGCCACGCGCTCCGATCAGTTCCGCAACTATGCGTCGCAGAACTTCTCGCGCTTCTACAGCTTTCTCACGGCACCGGAAGTCAATTCGCCCTATGCGCCGAACGACTCGCTCGCCACGCGCGGCGCGATCTGGAATTTCCTGCGCTATGCCGCTGGCCGACAGGGGGCCGACGGCGAAGCGACGTTCCTCCGGGCGCTCGTGAACGCGAACACCACGGGTGTCGCCAATCTGCAGAGCGTACTCTCGGGGAGTCAGTTCGCCGACTATTTGCGCGACTGGTCAGTGTCGCTCATTGCCGACGACTTTTCGGCCAGCACGACCGCCGCGTTGTCCAGCGCATACATCACGCCGTCGTGGAATTTCCGCAGCATTTTCCCGGGGCTCCGATTCTCCGGTGGCTCGCCGCTCGGGGTCTATCCGATCGCCACGCGATCGCTGCTCTCCGGCACACCACAGCGTGTGCTGCTGGCCGGTGGCACGAGCTCATTTATCCGCTTCGGCATTCCCGCCGGACGCAGCGCCATTGTCACCGTGTCCTCCAACGGGGCGCCGCCGCCCAGCACGCTCAAGTACGCGCTGGTGCGGTTGCGCTGAATCGGTTGCGGTGACGCGGTTGGCGGGGAGACGCGTTACGAGCGCTGCTTGAGCGTGATCTCGTAGAGCTTCGACCAGAGCTTGCCGGTCACGAACAGGCGGTCGCCGACGGCGTCGTAGGCGATGCCGTTCATGACATCTTCGCTGCCGGTGCGATCGATCGACGGCAGGATCCCCGCCAGGTCGATCCATCCCGTCACGTTGCCGGTGACGGGATCGATGCGGGCAATCTGGTCGCTCTGCCAGATGTTCGCCCACAGCTCGCCCTTCACCCACTCCAGCTCATTGAGCTGCGACACGGGCGTGCCATGATCGGTCACGGTGATCGACTTCTGCACCGCGAAGGTGGCCGGATCACGCCACACGATCGCCGACGTGCCGTTGCTCATGATGACCGACGCGCCGTCGGTGGTGAGCCCCCACCCTTCACCGTCGTACGTGAACTGGCCGGTGCGCTGAAAGGTCTTCCAGTCGTACACGAACGCCTTGCCGGTCGTCCACGTGATCTGGAACAGCTGCTCCCCCAGCAGCACGATCCCCTCACCAAAGTGCGGCGCCTCGAGATCCTGCTGACGGATCACCCGACCGGTGTTCAGCTCGACTTCGCGGATGTTCGATTGTCCAACCTGACCGGTACTCTCGAACAACCGGCCCTCATGCCACACCAGCCCCTGCGTGAACGCCTTGGGGTCGTGCGGATAACTCTGCACCACCTCGAAGCTGTAGGTCGGCGTGCGCGCGGCCACCGTGCTCGTGGTATCGCCACTGGCGGCACTGGCCGCGCCGCGATCGCCACCGCAGGCACCGAAAGCGCCGGCGGTCGACACGAACGCCACGGTGCCGAACAGAATCACGGCCGATGCCGTGCGCGAACGTCGCATGCTGGAGAGGAAGGCCATCGGTCGGGTTGCAGCAGGGTGAGAACAACGGATACCAAGTACACACACGGATACCAACGGAAACTGGACGGCGCTATCCGTCTACCCACTCGCGCAGCGCCCGCAGCAACGCCACGAGATCGGCCAGCTGGTGATTGGCGTTCAAACCGCTCGGACTCGGTAATACCCACAACGCCGAGTCGGCGAGCCGCTCCTCCTGCAAACCGAGCGTGGCCTTGGGGCGCCCGAACGCCGCGCGATAGGCGCCGATCCCCAGAAACGCCACCACGCGTGGGCGCTCAGCCTCCACCAACCTATGCAACCGCTCCCCCCCCGCCACGTACTCCTCGGGGCTGAGTTCGGCCGCCGTGGCCGTGGTGCGCTCCACCATGTTGGTGATGCCGATCCCCAGCGCCAGCAGCTCCCGCTCCTCCCATGGCGCGAACAGCCGCGGTGTGAAGCCGGCCCCGTGCAGCGCGGGCCAGAAGCGATTGCCCGGGCGGCCGAAGTGGTGGCCGATCGCCGCGGTGTACAACCCGGGGTTGATGCCACAGAACAACACCCGCAGCCGCGGTGCCACCAGATCCGGCACACGCAGATCGACCGCCGCCGCCAGCTCGGCCTTCGTGGGTTTCTTCGGCACCACGGTCACGCGACGCGCGCCATCACGCGTTCAGCGACTGCTTGAGCGAGGCCAGCGCCGTCAACGCCTGCAACGGCGTCATCTGATCGGGCTCCAACGCGCCCACCGCATCGGCCAGGCGGGTCAACGCCGGATCGGGCGCCGGAGCGGATGACGATGCCTCCCCGAAGAAGCCGAGCTGCGGCGTCGGCGCCCCCGACTGCTTCATGCGCGGTCC
Source organism: Gemmatimonadota bacterium (assembly GCA_947462095.1). GTDB lineage: Bacteria > Gemmatimonadota > Gemmatimonadetes > Gemmatimonadales > Gemmatimonadaceae > Gemmatimonas. The sequence continues at coordinate 13,139 of CANHNQ010000051.1, read as the reverse complement.
CTTCCGCGACACGCTCTTCGGCGCCGCCAGACCATCCGCCGTGAGACGCGCCGCCATCTGCTCACCTTCCCCCTCGAGCAACGCCAGCACTTCCTTGGCGCGCGCGATCACCACCGCCGGCAATCCCGCCAAGCGCCCCACTTCAATGCCGTACGACCGGTCCGCGCCGCCGGGAATGAGCTTGTGCAGGAACAGCACCTGATCGCCCACCTCCCGCACCGCCACCGTGAAGTTGCGCACGCCACTCAACTCGCTCGCCAGCTGGGTGAGCTCGTGATAGTGCGTGGCAAACACGGTCTTACACCCGATCGCGTCGTGCAGATGCTCGCTCACGCTCCACGCAATCGACACGCCGTCGTACGTGCTCGTGCCGCGCCCGATTTCATCGAGCAGCACCAGCGAGCGCTTGGTGGCCGTGTGCAGAATGGCGCTCGTCTCGCTCATCTCCACCATGAACGTCGACTGGCCACGCACCAGATTGTCGCTGGCACCGACCCGTGTGAACAAGCGGTCCACGATGGGCAACTTCGCCCGCCGCGCCGGCACATACGCGCCGACCTGCGCCATCAGCTGGATCAAGCCAACCTGCCGCAGGATCGTGCTCTTACCCGCCATGTTCGGGCCGGTGAGCACGATCATCTGGCCGTCTTCGCTCAACACGAGATCGTTCGGGATGAACTTCTCGCGCGCCATCATCCGCTCCACCACCGGATGACGCCCCGCCACGATCTCCATGTCGAAGCCGTCGTTGAGTTCCGGGCGGGCATACTGTTCCCGCTCCGCCACTTCGGCAAAGGCCGTGAGCACATCGATCGTCGCCACGCGGCGCGCCACCTGCTGCCAGCGCTGGATCGCCGCACCCGCATCGCGACGCAACGCGTCGAACAGCTCGCGCTCACGCGTCTCGATACGATCGGCCGCGCTCAGCACTTTCTCCTCATACTCCTTCAGGGCCGGCGTCACGTACCGCTCGGCACCGGTCAGCGTCTGGCGACGCTGGTAGTCGTCGGGCACGAGATGCTTGTTCGCGTTCGAGATCTCGAGGAAATACCCGAACACGCGGTTGTAACCCACCTTCAGCGAGTGGATCCCGGTGCGGGCGCGCTCATCCGACTGGATGGTGGCGATCGCATCTTTGCCGCCGTCACGCAACGCGCGCAGTTCGTCCAGATCAGCGTCCACGCCCGGCGCGATCGTGTCCTCTTCGCCGATCATCAGCGGCGGCCGTTCCACCAGCATCGTCGTGAGGCGTTCGGCACAGTCACGACCGTCATCCCAGTCGTCGAGCATGGCGGTGAGCAGCCCGCCGCTCGAGTGGCCCTGCGTGGCGTGTGCCAACACGGCGCGCACGGCCTGCGCCACCTGCGGCAAGCGCGCCAGCGAATCACCCAGGGCGCGCAGTTCACGCGGCGTGGCCCGACCCGCGGCCGCCTTGCTGGCCAGCCGCTCCACGTCGCGCACGCCATCGAGCGCCGCACGCACACCGGCGCGTCCCACCGGATCACGCACCAGCACCGTCACCGCATCGAGACGCAGTTCGATGGCGCCGCGCTCCAGCAGCGGCGCCAACAGCCATTGACGCAACAGGCGCTGTCCCATCGGCGTGGTCGTGCGATCGAGCACCGACAGCAGCGTCCCCGCCAGCTCGCCGCCACGCAGCGATTCCACCAGCTCGAGATTGCGGCGCGTCATCTCGTCGAGCGGCATCACCCCACCCGGGCGCTCCACCACCGGACGCGCGAGGTGCGGCAACCCGCCCGGCTGCAGTTCACGCAGATAACGCAGCAGCGCGCCCGCCGCACCGATCGCGCCGGTATCGTCGCTGCCCAGACCGAAGCCTTCCAGCGAGCGCACGTCGAACTGCCGCGCCAGTTCATCACCGGCCAGCTGCGCGTCGAACTCCCACCCTTCGCGATCGGTGACCAGCACGTTGTCCAACGCCTGCATCGCCGCCGCCAGTTCGGGGTGCGACGCGCCGCGCACCACCAGCAGTTCACGCGGCGCCAGTCGCGCCAGCACCGCCGGCGCATCCATCGGCGTGACCAGGAACAGGCGCCACTCACCGGTTGAGAGATCGGCAGCCGCGATGCCGATCTGCTCGCGGGATCCAACGCGCGACGCGTCCCGGCCCGTGGCAATGGCGCACACGTAGTTCGCCCGCGCGCCATCGAGCAGATCATCAGCAAACACAGCGCCCGGAGTGATGGTCTCCACCACTTCGCGCTTCACAATCCCCTTCGCGAGCTTGGGATCCTCCACCTGCTCGCAGATCGCCACGCGGAACCCCTGCCCCACCAGCCGGCGCAGATATTCGGCGGCCGCCTTCACCGGAATGCCCGCCAGCGGCACCTCCGCCGCCCCGCCGTTGTTACGCGACGTGAGCGTGAGGCCGATGGCACGCGACGCGGTTTCGGCGTCGTCGTAGAACATCTCGTAGAAATCGCCCATCCGGAAAAACAGAATCGCATCCTGATGACGCGACTTGATCTCCCGGTACTGCTGCATCAGCGGAGTCGCCGCACCACTCACGGCGCGCGCTCCGCGACAAAGCCGGTAATGCCGAGCTTCTTCAGCCGGCTCAGGGCGGCGGTCGCCTCGGCGCGGGTGGCGTAGTAACCCACGCGCACCCGGAACGGCTTCTGCTCACCATCGATACGCGCATCGATCGCGCGCGCCGTGAGGCGCTGCACGGCGTCCTTCGCGTCGTTCCGCGTGTCGTACGCCGCCAGTTGCACCGAATAGCGTCCGGTGTTGTCGGATGCTGCCGACGTGGGCGCGGGGCTGGTGGTGGCCGGCGCCGCGGATGCCGGCACGGGGTTCGCCGCGCTCGTCGACGTGCCAGTCGCCACCACCCCGATACACCGGCGCTGCAGTTCGGCCGACTGCAAGCGCAATTCACCATCCGGGATGTCGACGCCGCGCAACGAGTCGAGTGCACTGCAGCCGCGCGTCAGGTTGCGCTCGTCGAAGTAGCTGCGCGTCATCCACAACAAACCTTTGGTGCGATACGTGCCGCTCGGAAAATCACGCAGCAGGCGCGTGAAATACGCCCGCGCCTCGGCGGGATGTCCGCGCAGCATATCGAGTTCACCCAGCCGGACCAGCGCGTCGGGCGCTCGGGGCGATAGCGGCACGTCGATCACCAGTCGCTTCCAGTCGCGTTCGGCATCACCGATGCGGTCGGCGAGCACGGCACGCCAATACAGCGCTTCCGCCAGATCGAGCGAAGCCACCGGCACCGTGCCGACGAGCGAATCCATCAGCGCACGCGCCGTCGCGCCGTCGCCGCCGTCAATCAGGGCGCGGGCACGCGCGGTGGTACGCTCGACGGCCGGTGTCACCTGCGCCGATGCACGCGGCGCGAGGGACAGCAACGCCGCACACCCCACCGCCGCCAGGGCCCGTGCCGCATCGAACGGGCGTCGCATTACGCCGCCTTCCGGCGACGGGTGGCACAAAGGCTGAGCACGAGGGACATCAGGATCTGCTCCGCATTGGAGACCGTCGTTTCTTTGAGCGCCGTATCGGCTTCCAGCAACAGCGCGAGCGCCTGATCACACGAAGCCGCACTCCACTGCTCCGTCACCTTTGTCCACGCCGACGCGGCCTCGCCCCACGGCCGACCCGGATATCCACCGGTCTCCTTGAGAAACGCAAAGAATTCCTGCGGCAATCGGTTGGTGGGAATTCCCGCATCGCGCCGCGCGCGACCGAACGACAACGCGAACGCCTGCGTGCTCAGCATCATCACCACCTGCACGGCGTTCACCTTCGGCTGCCCGAGCACGTGTCCCACCAGCGTGACCGCGGCGGCGGCATCATGCCGCGCCACGGCATCGAGCAGATCGGTCACCGTTTCACCACGACGGACACCGACCACCGCCGAGACCACGTCGACATCGATCGTCACGCGCGCTGCATTGCCCTCGGCCGTCGCCTCAGGCGCGCGGTCATGCGCCCCCAGCGCGTAGCTCGCGCACTTGTCCAGCTCCGACGCGAGTTGATGTAGATCGTTCCCCACCGCCTGCTGCAGCAATTGGGCCGCATCATCGGCAATGTTCACGGCCAGCACCGTCGTCGCCTGATGCGCGATCCAGCGGCGGATCCGCTCCGGCGTGAGGGGCGCGAATTCGAGCGACTCCGACGCCGAGGCGATGGCCGCGTCGACTTTCGTACCGGCGGGACTCACCAACAGCAGCAGCGTGTCGCCGGCGGGCCGCTTGAGATAGAGGTCGAGCTGCTGGCGCGCCGCTTTCTTGAGCGCCGTCACATCCCGCAGCACGACGGCGCGTTTCTCAGCGAGCATGGGCGGGGTGGAGAGCAAACTGCTCACGGCTTCGGCATCGAGCTCGCTGGCGCGACGGATTTCGCAGTTGAAATCGCGCGTGCCGGGGTCGATCGCCGCGTCGAGCAGATCGCGCACCGCCCCATCTTTCAGGTAGTCGTCGTCGCCATGGAGGTAGTACACGGGCGCGAAGCTCCGCGACTGAATCGCGGCCTGCACGACGCGGAGGGGCGACGATTCCTTGGCCATCTCACCAAGATAAGGGACCGCCGGCCGAACTTCAGCGCAATTCGGAGAAGGTGGCGAGCGTGAATTCGTTCTGCACGAAATGGGTCGGGGCGTCTTCAACGATCATCGCCGCCGGCCAGACCGGGTTACCGGTGGCCATCGCCTGCATCAGCTCGGGTGTGATGTACGGCACCGGGGCCGGCATGGCCGGTTGCGACGCCATCACGGGCTGCATGGACAGCTCCGGGGCCGAAACGGCCCGCCACCCCTGCCACACGAAGGCGCCCACCATCGCGCTGGCCGCCACGGCCATGACCACCCGGGAGTTGCGCGACGCAAACGAGCGCGGCGTGTTCAGCAGGGCCGTGCGCTCGTCACGGCACTCCTCCCGGCATTCCACCAGACGGGCACGAAGGCGCGCCTGGAATTCGGCGCTGGGTTCGAGCGTGGGCAGGCTACGCGCCACCATGAGCGAACGACGTACCAGCGTATCGTGCGCGGCGCAGCCGTTGCACACCATGACATGATGCTGGGCGGCGGCCATCGCGTTGCCGGGCAGCGTGTCATCCAGATAGGCCAAGTGCTGCTTTCGGAAGCTCTTGCAGTCCATCGCTACGCGGTTCACTCGTGTGGAAGGCATCGCCAACGCGCTGCTCCGGCGATTCGGGTCCGGCATCGCGACCCAGGCAGCCGCCGGTTCGACGATCGCAGGGCAGAGTACCCGTGGCCGCGGGTGCGGTTCCGCATGCCGGAACCGCCGCGCCATCCCTATGCAAACGCAGAACCCCCCGCCAAGGCAATCCCGGGCGGGGGGTCCTGCCGCAATTCGGCGGCGGCAATCTGTCAATGAGGGGCGAATGGCGCTGCATTCATGATGAAGCGTTCGATGCGCCGACTAGCGTACCAGCGGCGCAATGATGTCGGCGAACGCCGTGCGCGCGCGGTTCAAGCGCGACTTCACCGTGCCAAGGTTCACGCCGGTAATCTCGGCGATTTCCTCGTACGACTTCCCCTCCAGCTCACGCAGCACGAACACCTCGCGGTGATGCGCCGGCAGCTGACCCACCGACTGGTCCACCATCTCCTTCAGGTGACGCTTCCGGAACAGGTCGTCAGGGCGGGTGTGCAGATCCTCGAACTGGAGCGGGCGATCCTCGTCCTCGAACTTCGCCTTGATCGTCTGGAAGAGCACCAGCGGATTGCGCGAGCGGTTGCGCAGCTCGTTCTTCGCCAGGTTCGACGCGATCGTATAGATCCACGTCGAGAACTTCTTCGAGCGGTCAAAGCGTCCGATGTGGCGGTAGACGCGGATGAACACTTCCTGCACCAGATCCTCCGCACGATCGCGATCACCGATCGTGCGGTACACGAAGTTGAGCAGCCGACCCTGATACCGATCGACGAGCTCTTCGAAGGCGCGTTCCTCGCCGCCGAGGAACGCCGACACCACATCTCCATCCTCGAGGCTGCGCAGGTGCTCGCGCACCGACACCGCGGGGGGGTGTTGTGACATCAGTTTCGTGCGAGCCAGTTCGGCCATGGGTCGAGTCCTCCGCCTGCAGTGACGCGAGCCCGTAGACTCGCGGTGCGTCGACCAGATGGCCGGACGATCCGGCAGACCATGTCGTCGCACACACGGCAGGTAGTGCACAGGGCGTGCCGGAAGGAACTTTCCGGAACCTTCTACCCTAAGTCATTTATTGACAAACACTTGTGACACTGCGCCCAACGTGGTGCAGCCGACCGATTCCGTCCCCGCGTTGAGAATGTCCCGAAATGAGGACAGCCGGAGAGGACAGATCCCTGTCAGTTCAGGCGAAACCCGGCGGTATACAGCAGTGCAAGCGCCGTCTTGGCATCCTGAATTTCCCCTTGCTCAATCATGGAGAGCGCTCGCGACAGCTTGGTCGGCGCCAGTTCCATGAACTCGTCCGCTTCCCGCTTCCACTCGCCCGCCTCGAGCCCCGTCGCCATGAAGAGATGGATCTTCTCGTCGGTGAAGCCGGGGGTCGTGTACATCGTGAACAGGTGCTCGATACGCGACGCGGTGTATCCGGTTTCCTCCTTCAGCTCGCGATGGGCGCAGGAGAGTGGCTCCTCCCCGGCATCCAACCGGCCGGCTGGGATCTCGTACAGATACCCCTCAGCCGCATAGCGATACTGCCGGATCAGCAGCACCTCAGGGTCATCGTTCAGCTCGCCAAGCAGCGGCACCACCGCGCTGGCCCCGGGATGGCGCACCATCTCCAGCTGTCCGGTTGACCCGTCGGGGAAGCGCACCGTGTCGATGTCGATCGAGATCACCTTCCCGGTGTAGCCGCGCGTCCCGATGATCTTGCCCGGGCCCTGCCGCTCGATCGCCATCAGCGGGAGCCCTTCTTCACCGCCTTCTTGGCGCCCTTCTTCACCGCTTTCTTCACCGCTTTCTTCGCGGCGTTCTTGGCGCCCTTCTTCGGCTTCTTCGGCAGCGGCACGTCGTTGCCGGCCAGCCACTGCTTGATCGTCGGACGCAGGTACACCGGAATCCGCAAAATCGTCCCACGACACTTCTTGGCGCCGCAGCGGCAGGCGTAGTAGCGCACGTCTTCCGGCTCGTACTCGTCCTGCCACTCGAACCGATAGTCGTACACCAGCTCCGTTTCCGGCTTGATCGGCTTGATCGCCTTGATCCAGATGTGGCCGTCCTCGATCACCGTCTCGCAGTTCGGATCGCACGAGTGATTGATGAACCGCGCGTCGTTCCCGCCGTAGCGCGCGTCGAGCACCGTGTCGTCGTCGAGCACGAAGAGAAACGTATGATGACGGCCTTCGCTGTCGTCGTAGCGCCGGTCGGCCTCTTCGTGCGTGATCGGCTGTCCCCAGTACTCATCGATCTTCTTGCCCGTGCGGATGGGCAGGATCGCGAACGCGCCGCGCCCCTGGATCTTGGAGCGACGCACTTCGTAGTACGGCGACTTGGGCGGCTTTACGCGCGTACTCACGGACTTCTTCGCTGGCGACACGTCGATTCAGGAGGCTGAGAGGGAAGACACAGGCGCGGCGGCGACATCGTCGTCTGCCGGGTCGTACACGGTAACCGGACCAAGCGAGAGCGCTTCGATCGTGGGGCGGATCGCCGTCGCATCACCCACCACGATCACCTGCAGACGGCTCGGATCGAGATGCGTCTGCGCCACGCGCAGCACATCCTGCGCCGTGACCGCTTTCACCCGGTCACGATACGTATCGAAGTAGTTCGTGGGCAGGCGGAAGATCTCGACGTTCGCCAAACCGCCCGCCACTTCGGCGGTGGTCTCGAAGCGAATCGGAAACACACCGACCAGATAGCTCGTGGCCAGCGACAGCTCGGCATCGCTGACCGGCGCTTCACGGATCCGCGAGAATTCGAGGACGATCTCACGCAGCGCATCCGCGGTGACCGCCGTCTCCACCGCCGTCGAAATCTCGAACGGACTGGCGGCCCGCCGCCAGTCGAACGCCGAGTGCGCGCCGTACGTGTAGGCGTGCACTTCGCGCAGGTTCAGGTTCAGCCGCGACGAGAACAGTCCACCCAGAATCGCATTCATCACCACCACGGGGAAATAATCCTCGTGCAGGCGCGGGATGGCCACGTGTCCCACCCGCACTTCCGATTGCGGCGCGTCCGGCTTGTGCACCAGATGCACACGGGGCTCGGGGAAACGCTGCGCATCCACCGGTTCCGACACCGGCGGCGCCGTGCCCGCCCAATCGCCGAGATGCGCGCTCGCCAGTTTCACCGCGTGCTCCACCTCGATGTCGCCCACCATCATCAAGGCGGTAGCATCGGGGCGATAAAACTCCGCGTGATACGCCTGCACACGCTCGCGCGTGAGGCGCATGATGCTCTGCTCGTCGCCACCGGCCAGCCGCGCAAAGCGCGATTCCGGCTTGTACAACAGACGCGAAAAGAACACGTCCGACAAGCCGCGCGGTTCCGCGCGGAGCTGCGCGAGATCGGCCAGGCGCTCGCCGCGCATCCGCTCGAGCTCCGACTCGGGAAACGCGGGATAGCGCAGCACTTCCGACAACACCGCCACCGCATCGTCGATACGCGACGACAGCGCGGTGATCTGCACGATCGCCGAATCCCAGTCGGCACCGGTGTCGAGGGTCGTCCCGAGCATCTCGAGACGCGACGTGAGCTCGAGCGCGTTCATGTCGCGCGTGCCTTCCGCCAGCGCCCGCGTGGTGAGCTGCGCGAGTCCTTCGTAATCGCGCGGATCACGCGTGGCGCCCGCTTCGATCACCGCCAGCGTGGTCACCACGGGATAGGCTGGCACCGTCGCCACGATCAGCCGCAGCCCATTGGCCAGAATACGCGTGGAAAAGTGCGGAAACCGATAATCACTGGGCGTACCGGCGCCGGGACGGGGAGGCGCCGCCGGCATGGCATCATGCGCGGAATCGTGACGCGTGTCGGTCATGCGCCGACCTCCGCCATCTCGGCCCGCTCGGCGTGCGGCTGTTCCTCGGCCGGTACGTACAGCAGCACCGCGCGATTGTCGGGACCCAGACGTTCACGGGCGAACGCGGACACCGCCGCGGTGGTCGTCGCACCGTACCGCGCCACCTGTTCGTTGATCAACGTGGCATCGCCGAAGTACGTCGCGAAACGCGACAGCTGATCGGCGCGCTCGGCCGCCGACTGCATGCTCGTCACGAAACTCGTCTCGATCAGCGCGCGGGCGCGCTGCACTTCGACATCGGTCACCCCATCCCGGTACATCAGGTCAAGTTCGGCCTGCACGGCCGCTTCGAGCTGCTCGGGGGTGACATCGGTGTGGGCGGTGGCATCGACCACGAGCAGGTCGCTCCCCTTGGCCAGATCATACGTGAACGCACTCGCCTGTGACGCGATGCGCTGCTGACGGACCAGCGACTGTTCCAGCCGACAGCCGGTGCGCAGGCCCAGAACCGCGGCGGCCAGCGAGGCGGCATAGTAGCCGTCGCTCCCGAACACCGGGGTGCGGCAGGCCACGAACAGGCGCGGCAAGGCGACGGCGTCGGGTACCACGGCGCGGCGCATGTCTCCGAAGGTGGGAGGCAGCGTCATGTCGCGCAGCGGCGGGCGCGGGGCGCCACGCGGGATCGGCCCGTAGTATTCCTCGATCAGGCGGATCGTCTCGGTGCGATCAAAATCACCGGCCACCGTGAGCACCGCGTTGTCTGGGGTGTAATACGTTTTGAAGAAGTCGGCGACGTCATCGAGTGACGCGTCGGTCAAATGCTCCATGGACCCGATCAACGAGTGATGGAACGGATGCTCCTCCGGGAAACAGAGCGCCGGCAGGCGCTCCCACCACGTGCCATACGGCTGGTTGTCCACCGACCAGCGCCGCTCGTTCTTCACAACGTCCCGTTGCGTGTCGAGCTTCTGTTGCGTGAGCCCCGGCAGCATCCGACCCATCCGATCGGCCTCGAGCCAGAGCGCCAGGGCGATCTGATGCGACGGGACCGTTTCGTAGTAGTTGGTCCGATCGAGCCACGTGGACCCGTTCAGGGTCCCGCCGGCACGCTGGACGAGTTCGAAGTGTTCGTTGGCCGCGACGTTCGCCGACCCCTGAAAGAGCATATGCTCGAACAGGTGGGCGAAGCCCGTCCGATCAAGCCGCTCGTTGGCCGAACCCACGTGATACCACAAATTGACCGCGACGATCGGCGCCGTGTGATCCTCAGAGAGCACCACATGCAGGCCGTTCGGGAGGTGATAACTCTCGACTGGAATGCGCATGCGTCAATATTGGGGTGCTGGTCACGAAACTCGGAACCCCATGCCCAAGAACCCACGGTGATCGCGGTCGAACATTCTTCTCCCGAATTTCTCCCATGACGCTTCTTCATCGTCGCACGGTCCTGCTGGTCGGTGCGCTCGGGGTGCTCGTCGGCTGTGGCAGCGACCCGCAGGTACCGAGTGCGGCGGCCGCGACGGCCAGTACCACCGTCGCCGCCGTGGTGGCGGCATCGGTCACGGACGTGCCCGTGGTGCGGATCACCGACGCCAAAGGCAAGGGCGTCAAGAATGTCCTCGTGCGCTGGCGCGTCACGAGCGGCGGCGGCAAGGTCGTGAACGACTCGGTCCGCACCACCGCCACTGGCGAAGCCACCTCGGGGGGATGGACGCTCGGCACGACCGCCGGACTGCAGACGCTGCAGGCCACCGCCGACGGCATTCCTGCGGTCACCTTCACCGCCACCGCGAAAGCCGGTCCCCTCGCGCGCCTCACGCCCGTCACGTCGGTAGACCAGCAAACCACGGTCAATACGCCCGTGCCGTCGCTGCCCACCGTGCGGGCCGAAGACCAGTACGGCAATCCCGTGAGCGGCGCCGCCATCGTCTTCACCATTGTGCAGGGCAACGGTGTGCTCCTCGGCGCTCAGCAGTCGAGCAACGAGCTCGGCATCGCCGCCGTCGGCGCGTGGACCATCGGCACCGCCATCGGTCAGCAGATCGTCACCGCCACCGCGATCGGCACTCAGCCGGCCGTGTTCAGCGCCAACGCCCTCGCCGGGCCCGCCGCCAACCTCCTCAAAGTGGTCGGCGACAATCAGGCGGGCGTGGCCAATCTCAACATTGCCGTCCCCCCGGGCGTGCGCGTCGTTGACGCCTACGGCAATCCGGTGGGTGGCGCCCCGGTCACCTTCACCCCGGGGGCGAACTCCGGCACGGTCACGGGCAGCACCGTCCTCTCCGATCCCGCCAATGGCACGGCCTTCGTAGGGAGTTGGCGACTTGGCACCGCCGCCACGCAGACGCTGGTCGCCACCAGCTCGGCGATGCCGAACAAGTCGGCCACGTTCACCACGACCGTGACCCTGTCGGCGTTCAACGTGGACGTCCGCTTCGTGGGGGACGCCTCGCTCCCCGTGCGCACCGCGTTTGCCAACGCCGTGGCCAAGTGGCGGCAAGTGATCGTCGGCAGCATCGGCTCGGTGACGAACGTCAACATCCCGGCGGGGCCGGATGCGAATGCCTGCAGCGAGTGGACGCCGGCACTCACCGGCACCGTGCAGAACGCCGTGATCTTCGCCCGCATCGACTCCATCGACGGGCCAGGCTCCCCCAGCGCGGGGAACATCCTCGGACAGGCCAGCCCCTGTTACGTGAACGCCAGCGCGATCCCGTTTCTGGGCTACATGGAATTCGATAAGTACGATGTCGATGTGCTGGTGGCGCAGGGGCAGTTCGAGAAGGTCGTACTGCACGAAATCGGACATGTGCTCGGCATCGGCACCATCTGGAATTTCCGGCGTTCGCTGCTGAACACGTCGATCGAGAATGACCCGTACTACGTGGGCACCGCGGCGCGGGCGCAGTTCGCCGCCATCAATACGGTCACGTATTCCGGCAATCCGGTGCCGGTGGAAAACACCGGAGGCACCGGCACCGCGAACTCGCACTGGCGCACGTCAATCATGGGACGCGAGTTGATGCAGGGCTTTGCGGTGAACCGGGTACAGCCGCTCAGCCGCATCACGGTCGGATCACTTCAGGATCTGGGCTATACCGTGAATCTGGCCGCTGCGGATGCCTTTTCACTCACCGCGGCGTTGCGCAGTGGCTTCGGCTTCGACGCGACCTCGGGCACGCCCTATCGCGACCTCGTGCCCGACGTGGAGCTCAAGCAGCGTCGCGCCGACGGCACCATCGTACGCCTGCCGCGTAACTCGAAGTAGCGGAGAGGGGACTACGGCGTGGTCGGTGCGCTCACCGACCCGCCGGTCAGCGCGAGCCAGAGCATCAACACCACATCGGTCGGCAGCGCGATCGACTCGCGCAGCATGTATTCAATGGCCACCGCACGGTTCGCCGAAATCGGACTCGTGCGCGTGGGCGACGGCAGCGGACGCAAACCATGCAGCCGCGAAAGGACGTCGAGGCGCAGCATGTGAAACGGATCGCTCACCAGCAACACGCTGGGGCGTCTCGGCATGGTGTCGCGCACGTTGGTCGGGAGCGCATCACGCCACGCCATGAGGAGCGCCGCCGCGCCTTCGATCGACGCCAGCGACGTGCGCCCTGCCGGCTCCAGCAGAATGGCCTGCGTGGGCACACCGCGCCGCACGAGATAACGTCGCCCCGCCGCCGCTTCGCTGATCAGATCGCCGCGGCGGCGTCCGCCGGTGAGCACCACCACCCGGGCCCGATCAGCATTCCAGAGCGCCAGCGCATGATCGAGGCGGGCCCGCAACACCGGCGACGGACGCCCATCGTACTGGGCGGCACCCAGCACCACGATCGCCTCCGCATGCCCGTCCGCCGCGCGTCGTGACCAGCCGAAGATGACGGCCACGCACAGCACCCACCCCACCAGCGCAGCGCTGATGAGTCGGGAGAGTGGTGGAGGTCGATAACGGCCACGGCCTGAACGTTCCATCCTGCCAAGCTACTGCATGCGCGCCCGCCGCGACGGTACGGAACGGCAGGCCGTACGACTACAGCCGCACGACCGTGCCCGGCGCCGGGATATCCACGACAAAGTGATCGGCCCGCAGCTGCTCGGCGAACGCCGTCTGCGCCGCCTGTTCACCATGCACGAGATACACGTGCGGTTGGTTCCGACCATCGGCCGCACCACCATCACGCACGGCGTTCAGCCACGCGTGC
>CANHNQ010000050.1 GCA_947462095.1 Gemmatimonadota bacterium | reverse complement strand
GCCTGCACGAGCATTTCGTCGGGCGGCGACGGGGCTGACGTGAGCCCGGAGCGCCTGGCCACGATGCAGCGCGAGAATCCGCACCTGCGGTGGTATCAGAACCGCCGGGGCTACGTGCGCTGCCGCGTCACCGACGAGGCGTGGACGGTGGACCATCGAATGGTGCCGTTCGTGTCCAAGCCCGACGCGCCCGTCGAGACGGCGGCTAGCTGGCGGGTGGAGCACGGCAAGCCGGGGATTGTCAAAACCCAGTAGGCCGTGATCAGAATGCTGGCGTCTGACTGGGTATAGTGGTCGGAATTCAGCAACGACAGTCCACAGTCCGCGAGCGTGTGATGGTGTGATTGGCGAGGGAGGGCGTGCGGCACGCAGGCGTGCGGCACGCAGGCCCGCAGCCCCGGCACCATCGTATGCTCGGCACCGAGCACTGTCGTTGCTGAACGCTGACCACTATACCCAGTCTGATCCCTGAGCCTGACCGTCAGTACTCTGCGTACTGATCCGTACTCCGCGGCGCCATTGGCCTCAGCGCGACGTGCAGTGCCTGGGGCCATTCCGCGGTAGTTTACGCACATGACTTTCTCCCGCCGATTCCTCATGGCGCTGCTCGGCGGCGCCTCGATGCTCTCCACGGCCTGTGCGTCCGGTGGCGCGCGCAGCGGCGCCCCCGTACCCATCGGCGCGGCCGCCGCCGCGCTCCGCGTGTACGACAGCAAGGCCAAGCGCTTCATCCCGTTCACGCAGCTGGCCGAGGCCGCGGCAAAGGCCGACCTCGTGTTCTTCGGCGAGCAACACGACGATCCCGCCACGCATGCCAGCGAACTCGCGGTGCTCGCGGCCCTCGGTGAGCGGCGCCCCGGCGTCGTGGTCACGCTCGAAATGTTCGAGCGCGACGTGCAGCCGCTGGTGGATCAGTATCTGGCGGGGACGATCTCCGAAGCGAACTTCCTGGCCGGCTCGCGCCCGTGGGATCGCTACACCACCGACTATCGCGCGCTGGTGGAACTGGCGCGCGTGCGCGGCTGGCCGGTCGTGGCGGCCAATGTCCCGCGCCGGCTGGCGAGTGCGGTGAGCCGCCGTGGCCTCGCGCTACTGGACACGCTCAACGCGGCCGACCGTCGCTTCATGGCGCAGGAGCACCTCTGCCCGAAGGACGCGTACTACACGAAGTTCGCCGAAACGATGACGGGACACAGCGCGGGCGGCGGACCGCCCACGGCGGCGGATGCCGCGGCGATGGCGCAGATGACCGACAAGTTCTACGAAGCGCAGTGTGTGAAGGACGAAGCGATGGGCGAAGCCATCGTGAACGCCTGGCGCGCGGCACCCAAGGGCGCGATCGTGTTTCAGGTGGACGGCGCCTTTCACAGCGATGCGGGACTCGGCACGGTCGCGCGCGCCCGGCGACGCGCACCCGAAGCAAAAACCGTGGTCCTGAGCGCGGTGCCGGTGGCCGATCTGGCGAAGGCGAACGGTAAGGAGCACGCCGCGAAGGGCGACTACATCCTCTTCACGCGCGCCCCGAAGTAACGGGGTTACGCCGCGCTGTAGCCGCGGTCCACCAGAAACGCGCGCACTTTCTCCGGGTTCCGCTCCACCTCGACGGCGCCCGGACGCAGGCCGGTGCGCATGAGCACCCCGCTGCCGTCGCTCGCCGCGATCACGAACGCATCAGTAGTCACGCACACCACCTCGGCGGTGTCGGAGAGCTGCCCCGGATGACCGGAGAAGTGCATCACCGCGTGCTCCGTGAGCCCCTCCGCTCGCACGGTGCCGGGCGGCTCGCTCCACGTGACGCCGGTGAAGAGCACGATATCGTTGTTGCCATTCGCGAACGGCTCGACCGGTACGCCGTACAATCCTTCGGCGCTCTCGATGTCGGCCTGCAACCGATACGCATCGAACAATGATTCGACGTCGGCCGTGTCGCTCTGAATGCGCACCGCGCGCCCGTCCTGCAGCACCACGGTGATGGAATGCTCGGCCACCATCATGCCGCGCCACGCGCCGCGCAGCTGGCGGAGCGCCTCGACGGTTTCGGGCGTGGCCTGGAAACGATATTCGCGCACAAGATCCTCAGGGTGGAATCGACGGTGCAATCTCGCTCACGCGCGCGTCGCCGCACATAGGCCACCAGCGGAAACGGGGTGGGACGCCTCCCGAAGGAATCGCCCCACCCCGCCGTACTCCGTACTCAGTACTCCGTACTACTTACTCCGTACTCCGCCGTTATCGATCGCGATCGCGGTCGTCGTCGTCCTGCGGGCCGAACGGCGAGGCGCCGCCCATCGCGCCCTTGTTCTCGACGTGCAGCTTGCCCTTCACCACCGTGTTGCCAACCTGCAGCACGATGCCGTAGTCGCCGGTGTCGGCCGTGCCGCCGCCACCGAAGCCGCCGAAGCCACCACCGCCACGCCCACCCGCTGCCGGCGCCGGGAGGCCGATCAGCGAATAGATCTTGAGCACGGCCGCGCTCGGGGCCGCCGGCTGCGGAATCACCGGTGCCTGCACAGCGCCCGCACGCGGCGGTGCCGCCTCGGCCGGACGCGCGCAGAACGGCTCCCACTGCGTGAGCGGACGCTCGCAGCTGCCCGCACCGCCGCGGCCACCACCACCGCCACCGCCACGGCCGCCGAACGCCATCCCGCCACCGGGCGGATTGATCAGCGAGCGCGCCTGCGCAATCGCCGCGCTGTCGTACTTGGCCTTGGTGAGCGAGTCGAACACCTGCGGCGCCCGCACGGCGCGCAGGATGCTGTCACGCTTCTCGCTGGGCGAGAGCGCGGCACGACCCGTCGCGCGCGGCGTGATGGCGTACGCCCACGTGACCGTATGCAGGCCGGGGGCACCCGGACCCGTCAGCGTGGTCAGCGTGTCCCCGCCGGCGTCCACGATGCTGATGCGCGCCGACGTCGAGCCCGGCGTCGTAATGCGATACGAAATCGCCGCCCCGTAGGCCGGGTTCTGCGTCACGAAGAAGTTCTGCGCATTGCCGTTGCCGCTGGCGCCACGCAGGGGCTCCTCGCCCCACTGGAAGCCCGTCTTCGGCGTGAACAGATGCACCGGCTTGGCCGCCACCGCCGCCGTCATCTCCTGCAGCGGGGCCACGTCCACGATCCAGAACCCACGACCATGCGTGGCGGCGATCAGCTCGCGGTCACGCGGATGGATCTGCAGGTCATACACCGGCACGCTGGGCAGATTCGCCATGAAGCGTGACCAGGTGGTGCCCCGATCGATCGACGCGTACACGCCGATCGACGTGCCCACGTACAGCAGGTCGCGATTCATGGGGTCTTCGCGCACGACGTGCAGGAAGTCACCCGGGCCGCCGGTGGGCAGGTTGTTCACGATCGACGAGAACGACTTGCCGCCGTCCTTCGACACGAACAGATGCGGCCGGAAATCCCCCCAGCGGTGATTGTCGAAGGCCACGTACACGACGTTGGTGTCGAACTTCGACGCCTCGATGCGCGTGACGTACACTTCGCCGCCGTTCGGCAGCCCCTGGATGCGCGACGACAGATTCTCCCACGTGGCGCCGTCGTTCGACGACTTCCACACGTTGCCGTCATCGGTGCCGGCGTACAGCAGGCCGGGCTTGGCCGGGCTCTCTTCGAGCGCCACGATCGTGCCGTACGTTTCCGCGCCGGTCGCGTCGAGCGTGATGCCGCCCGTGAGCCGGAGCGCGGTGTCGAGCTTGGCCGTGAGGTTCTTCGAGAGATCGGGCGAGATGATGCGCAGATCTTCGCCGCGCTTGGTCGACTTCAATACCTTGTTACCGGCGAAGTAGACCACCGACGGATTGTGCGGCGAGAGGAAGAACGGCGCGTTCCAGTTGTAGCGGATCGACAGCTCGGTCGAGTCTTTCGCCTGCTGCGCGCGGAGCGCCGCGATGGCCGTGTTCTGCGCCTTGGTGGCCGCCACGAGCGGATTGCCACGCACGGTCGCGATCGAATCTTCCCACTGCTTGTAGAGCGCCTGCCAGGTGGGCTTGGCGAAGTTCATGCGCTCGCCGGTCTTCAGGTTCAGACGCGAGGCGTTGCCGCCCTGCGACTCACCGTACACGACGTTCGGATCGGTCGGGTCCATCGCGGCGTAGAAGCCGTCGCCGCCGGCGATCGTGAACCAGTAGCCCAGGCTCGTGGTGGGGGTGCGACGCTTGCTCGGGCCACACCAGGTGCCGTTGTCCTGCGCACCGCCGCAGATGTTGTACGGTACGGCCATGTCGTACGCCACTTCGTAGAACTGCGCCACGGGGATGTTCTGTCCCTGCACGAAGTTGCCGCCCTTGTCGAACGTGATGGCAATACCGCCGTCGTTCGCCACGGCCCAGCGCTCAGGATCGGTGGGGTCGATCCAGATGCCGTGTGTATCGATGTGCACGCCGTTGGCAGTGGTGCGATTCGTCTTGCCGCCGTCTTCCGACATCTGCAGGTCGGTGCTCGAGAAATACACGCGGTCCGGGTTCTTCGGATCGCTGCGCACCTGCGAGTAGTAGAACGGACGCACGTTGTAGTTGTTCATCTGCGCCCACGTGGCGCCGCCGTCGGTGCTCTTCCACAGCCCGTTGTTCTTCGGGCTGCGCTCGCCGACGATGGGGCCGGTCGGGTTGGCGGCCGCTTCGATCATCATGTACATCACGCTCGGATTCGCGCGATTGATGTCGATCGTCATGCGCCCCTTCTGACCGGCGGGAAATCCGCCGCCCTTCACTTCCGCCCACGTGGTGCCGCCGTCAGTGCTCTTCCAGAGCGCCGAGCCGGGGCCGCCGCTGAACAGCGAGTACGGCGTGCGACGCCGCTCCCAGCTGGTGGCGAACACGATGGTCGGCTCCTTCGGGTGAATCGCCACGTCCACGAAGCCCGCCTTGTCGCTCACGAACTTCACCAGCTGCCACGACGTGCCGCCGTCGGTGGTCCGGTACACGCCGCGCTCCGGGTTGGAACGCCACGCCGCGCCGAGCGCCGCCACGAACACGATGTTCGGATTGCTCGGGTGCACCGCGATGCGACCGATGTGCTCGGTCTTCTCGAGCCCCTTGGCCGACCACGTGATGCCGCCGTCGGTGGACTTGAAGATCCCGCCGCCCGGCTCGATCGAGTTACGCGAGTTCGGCTCGCCGGTGCCGGCCCACACCTGCTGCGTATCCGACGGGGCGATGGCCAGCATGCCCATCGAGATCACGCGCTGGTCGTCGAACACCGGGCGCCAGGTGGTGCCATTGTTCGTGGTCTTCCAGATGCCACCGCCGGCCGCGGCGGCGAACAGCGTCTTGGAGGGGCCCGGAATGCCGACCACGTCGGACATGCGGCCCATGAAGTTGGCGGGGCCGACCGTACGCCAGCGCATGCCGGCCACGGCGGCGGAGTCGAGCGACTGCGCACCCAGCTCGGGCGTGCCCAGCGCCTGGGCGCCGATCAGCACGCCTCCGGCCAGCCAGGACAGGGAGGAAATTCGGGACATAAGAGAGCGGTGGAGGGAGTCTTGCGGGGACACCATGGAAAACGTACGCCATCCCCTACACGTTTAGCCAATGACTCAAACTCGTGGTATCGCCGCGTTCAGCGCGGCCGCTCCTCTCGGTCCGTGGAGCTTCGAGCGCCGTGCCCCCGGTCCGCGCGACGTGCAGATCCAGATCCTGTTCTGCGGCATCTGCCATTCCGACCTGCACACGGTGCGTGGCGAATGGGGCCCGATCGCCTATCCGCAGGTGCCGGGGCATGAAATCGTGGGGCGAGTCGTTTCCACGGGGTCTGAAATCACCCGCTGGAAGACGGGCGACATGGTCGGCGTCGGCTGCATGGTCGACAGCTGCCGCACCTGCCCCTCCTGCGAGGAAGGGCTCGAGCAGTACTGCGAGGTCGGCATGACGGGCACCTACGGCAGCGTGGAACAGCAGACGGGCCTCCCCACCCAGGGCGGCTACTCCGATGCGATCGTGGTCGACGACCGCTACGTGCTGCGTATCCCTGAGGGAATGGACCCGGCCGGCGCCGCCCCGCTGCTCTGCGCCGGCATCACCACCTTCTCGCCGCTCCGGCACTGGAAGGTCGGTCCGGGGAGCCGCGTCGGTGTGGTCGGCATCGGTGGGTTGGGCCACATGGCCGTGAAGCTGGCCGCCGCGATGGGCGCCCACGTCGTCGTGCTCACCACCTCGCCGTCCAAGATCGACGACGCCAAGCGCCTCGGCGCCCACGAGGTCGTGATTTCCACGGACAAGGCGGCCATGAAGGCCGTCGCCAACTCCCTCGACCTGATCATCGACACCGTCGGCACCTCGCACGACCTCGTGCCCGAGTTCGCGCTCCTGCGTCGCGACGGCGCGCTGTGTCTGCTTGGTGGCTCTCCCGAGCCGCACCACTATCCCGGTGCCTTCGGTTTCATCATGAAGCGGAAGAAGCTGGCCGGCTCGCTCATTGGCGGCATTCCGGAAACCCAGGAGATGCTCGACTTCTGCGCCGCGCATCACATCGTGGCCGACGTCGAAGTCATCGCCGCGTCGGCCGTCAACGAGGCCTACGCGCGGATGCTCGCGTCCGACGTGAAGTACCGCTTCGTCATCGACCTCAGCACGCTCGAGGGCGCGTAGTCCACCGCAGAACGACGGCAGGCGAACGCGCGCGACGGAGGCTACTTGACGCAGGTCTCGAACAGATTGCGCTGCACGTCCTTCGGCGTCTTGATGCTCGCGTAGAACTCGTCGTAGTAGCCCAGCGTGCTCTTCACCTTGTTGGGCGGGAGCAGCTGGCCGATCGGATCACGATAGAGGTGGTAGATCGCCTCTTTTTGGGCGACAAAGTGCGCGATCGCCTTCGGATACGCGGCCTGCTGTGAGCAGTACCCACGGAACTGCCGGTCGCGCACGCGTCTCACCGTGAGCGACGGATCGACACCGGCATACGTCGCATCGATCGCGCCCGCGAAGTCGAAGTCATACGCCACCGGCAGATTCCGCCCGTCCGCCAGCGCGATGATTTCCCCGTTGTGCAGTCCACTGAAAGAGAAGTCCGTATTGCCGATCAGGTACTGAAAGGTGAAGGCGAGGGCGGAGGTCTCTGGATCGAGATCGTCGGCCGTGGCGCCCTGGCGCTCGAGGATCACACCGCCGGCGCGGCGTGCAACGTGTGCCGGATCTTCGACCAGCAGTGAATACCGCGTCGCCTCGACCTTGCCGCTCGCACTGTCGGCGTACGACACGCGCAGCACCCGCACCTTGTGGCTGACGTCCGTGACGAGACGATTGATGCGATACAGCTGCGCCTCCTGCAACACGTACTGCTCGTACGAATCGAGATTGCGGCAGTGGGTCACCAGCTTGGGCTCGTCGAGCGCTTGCAGCAGCGTCCCTTTGCCGGCCTTGTCCGCGACCTTGATGCGAATGGGGGGATAATCGCAGTGCTTGAGGCGCCAGACGCCGCGCGTGCGCACGCGCACCGGCACGGTGACCGTCTTGCCGTCGTCACCGCGGTACGCGATGGTGGCCGCACGCCAGGGCGCGTCGGCCGTCTTGTCTTTCTTGATCTGCTTGATGTTCGTCGTGAGCGTGAGCACGAGCGGCGTCTCGCTCGCGAACATCGGTGGCGCCGGCAGCTTCTTGGGCTTCTTGACGGTGTCCTGCGCCTGCGCCAGCGATGCGCCGACCAGCAGCAGGAGGGCGCCGCCCACGCGCATCGTTCGGATCATACCACGTCCGCGCTGGCGACCTGCGTGGACCCGGCCGCGCGCACCAGCGCGAGCAGATCCTCAGGACCGGTCTTCTTGCGGAGCTGAATCCGATACTCGAGCGTCGACATGCCATCGGTCGACTCCATGCTGCCGAATCGCCACGACTTCGTGAACTCCTGCAGGCGCGGCTCCAGCACGCGCCGCAGCGCCGGTGCATCCGCCGTCTGCAGTCGGAGAATGCGTTCCTCCGGCACCACCGGCATCTCGGCGGTGTAATTGTTCGCCTGCGAGCGCTTCCAGGCCCGTTCGGCAATGCCCTCGAGCTGCTCGCGCGTCATGTTCTTGAGCACTTCGTCATCCACCCGCGCCACGAATGTGCCGGTGCGCGCGAGGTTCTTCGCGCGACGAAGCCGCTGTTCCGCGATGCGCCCGTCCAGCTCGACCGGCGCGCTGCCGAAGTCGGTGTACCAGAGCATCAGCGTCACGACGTTGAAGCCGATCGACAACACCGCCGCCACCGGCAGATTCACCGCCGACGACAACCCGATCGCGGTGGCCAGAAACACATAGACGGCGTCTTTGCTGTCATCGAGCGTGTTGCGAAAGCGCACGGCTGCCACGATGCCGGCCAAGCTGAACGCGAGCGCCAGCGAGTACTTCACCAGCAACACGATCCCCGCCACGACGGTGGGAAGAATCACCAGCAGTTGGACCACCGACTGCTGATAGCCGCGCTTCGCGCGCGTGAGCAGATACACCCATGCCACCGGCACCGAGAGCAACACCGCGGCCGCCATGGCCACGGCGACCGTGAGCGCCAGACTGACGTCATCGAGCGGCGGCACCACGTTCGGCTCTGGCTGGGCGCCCTTGCCCATCAGCGCCTCAAGCGACCCCGGCACGGCCGGCGACCCATGGGGCAGCCAGCGCCAAAGCAGCGACGTCACGCCGATCAGGACGACGTAATACACGGCCACGCGCATCAGGACACGCGTCCCGGCATCAGCCCGTTTTCCGGTGGTCATCACGCGCGTGTCATCCTCAAGAGCGGCACTCAGGAGCTCAGCAGGGGTATCGGTCGGCAGCAGGCGCGCGGCGGCGCGGATCGCCAATCGGATGGGGAGCATGTGAGTATCGTCCATGCCCGGCGTTCGCGCCATCCCGACGCGCAGGCCCGCTCACCGCTTGCCGCGTCGCACGCCCCTCTCCACATTCGCCGTCATGATGCGATTGACTCTCGCGGTGCCCGCGGTACTCGCGCTGGCGTGCCTGTCCGGCGTGGCCCATCCCACGCCGACGCCGGTGCAGACCCAGACGCACACGTCCGCACCGCCGGCCCCGAGAGCGGTCCCCCCGGCGCTGGTCGTGCTGATCACGATCGATCAGTTCCGCGCCGACTATCTCGACCGGTATCCCGGACAGCTCACGGGAGGCCTCGCGCGGCTGGCGCGCCGAGCTGCCCGGTTCGACAACGCGCATCAGGATCACGCGATTACCGAAACGGCCCCGGGGCACGCGACCCTGCTCTCCGGTCGGTTCCCGCGCTCGACAGGGATCATGTTCAACCGCGCCGGCGTCGAGGACAGGAATTTTCCACTGGTGGACGGTGGTATCGGGACGGGCGCATCGCCCGCCCGTTTTGTCGGTACCACGCTCGCCGACTGGATGAAGCGCGCCGATGCCAAGACCAAAACGCTGTCGGTGTCGATGAAGGATCGCGGCGCGATCCTCCCCATCGGCACATCGAAGAGCGACGTGTACTGGTATTCGATCGACGGCCGGTTCGTCACCAGCCGCTACTACCGCAAGGATCTCCCCGAGTGGGTGCGCGCGTTCAACGCCCGGGAGCCGGTCAAGGGGTTCGCCGGCCGCACGTGGTCGTTATTGCTCGCGGACAGCGCCTATCGCGAGCCGGACAGCGTCAGCGTCGAGATGGCGGGGCGAAATTTCACGTTTCCGCATCGCCTCACCGAGGACGTGTCCGACGCCGGCAGCGAAATCCGGATCACGCCGTACATGGATGACCTGACGGTGCAGTTCGCGCTGCACGGCGTGCATGCCATGGGACTCGGCAACGGTCCCCAAACCGACCTGCTGGCCATGTCGCTGTCGGCCACCGATGTGATCGGCCACAACTACGGCCCCGACTCGCGCGAGATGCACGATCAGGTGCTGCGCGTCGATCGCACCATCGGCCTGTTTCTCGACTCGCTGTACAAATTGCGCGACTCCACCACGATCACGTTCGTCGTGACGGCCGACCACGGCGTGGGGACCATTCCCGAAATCGCGCCGGCAGCGATGCAACCGCGGCCGCAGCGCGTCTCGTTGGATGCGCTGATGCCGGCCACCGTGGCCCGCTTGCTCGCAAAGAAGCTCGACACCTTCGCCATCGATCTCGACGCGCAGATCCTCCTCGCCAACCGCGCCGCGTTCCGGAAACCGTCCGATCTCGACGAGATCGTGAAGGCGTTCGCCACCGACGCACGCACGGTGCCCGGGGTGGCGCGCGTCGACCGGTTCTCCACGCTGCTGGCCGACACGCTCACCGACGAGATCGCACGGCGATGGGCCCATCAGTTCCCCGCGACCTCGGCCATCGAACTGGTCGTCACCCTGACGCCGTACAGCACGTGGGGGGGCAACGTGGCCTCGCACGGTTCGCCGCGCGAGTACGATTCACACGTCCCACTCATCTTCGCGGGCGCGGGCATCACGCCGGGCGTGCATACGCAGTTCGTCCGCACCGTCGATCTGGCACCGACCCTGGCCGCGCTCCTCGGCATCACGCCGGCGGAGCGACTCGATGGCGTCGTGCTGAAGGACGCGCTGAGAGACGCGCCGCGGCCGCCACGATGAGCCGCGGGCAGGTGATGACGCTCGCCGATGCGCTGGCCCGCTTCGACGCCTTGCCGGCGGTGACGACCGAGGAGATGCACGGCCAATGGCGTGGCGCCGGGGTCCCGACGGGCCACGACATGGACGGGTTGCTCGAGGCCTATGCCTGGTACGGCAAGTCGTTCGTGAGCGACGAGGCCGTGCATCCCCTGCTGTTCCGGAATCGCGCGGGCGGAACGTACGCCATCGATCCGCGGCGGATTCCGCTCTCGCTGTCGCGGTACCACCGGCTCACGCGCAACGCCCTGGCGCGCGCGCTCTTCACCCTCGCCACCCCCGTGCTGCGCACGCGTGCGCCGCGGGCACGACTGCGGGCGATAACGTACCGTGGCGTGACGACGGCGGCGATGGTGTATGATCACCTACCGATCATCGACTGCTTCCGCCGGATCGACGCCCGCACCGTGCTGGGGCTGATGGATATGCGCGGCGCAGCACCATTCTTTTTCCAGCTGGAGCGAGACGCATGACGCTGGCGCGTTGGCTGATGGGTGCATTCATGCTGGCGGTGTTGCTGCTGCTCGGACTCGCCGGCGTGTGGGCCCCAGACAAACCGGTGGCCGCGCTCGCCGCACGCTGGGCGCCGCCGCCGTCGCGTTTTCTGACCCTCGACGGCATGGCGGTGCATCTGCGCGACGAAGGACCGCGCACCGATTCGGTGCCGATCGTGCTGGTGCATGGCACGTCGGCCAGCCTGCATACGTGGGACGGCTGGGCCGCCACCCTGCGTGGTGCGCACCGCGTGATCCGCTTCGACCTGCCGGGGTTCGGTCTCACCGGTCCGTCGCCCGACCAGGACTACTCGTTGACCGCGTACACGCGGATCACCCTGCGACTGCTCGACTCGCTCGGCGTTTCACGCTTCGCGATCGCTGGCAATTCGCTGGGTGGCGAAGTGGCGTGGCACGTGGCGGCCGCGGCGCCCGATCGTGTCGCGGCGCTGATCCTCGTGGACGCGGCGGGCTATCCGATCGTATCGCAGACGGTGCCGATCGGCTTTCGGCTGGCGCGCACGAACGGGCTCGGGTGGCTGTTCACGCGCATCCTCCCCCGCAGCGTCGTCGCATCGAGCGTACGCAGCGTGTACGGCGATCCGTCCCGTGTGACCGATTCACTGATCACGCGCTACTACGAACTCACGCTGCGCGCAGGTAATCGCGCCTCGCTCCCGCACCGCTTTGCGAAATCTGACAATGGCGCGGATTCCGCGCGCATTGCCACCGTGCGCGCTCCCACGCTGATCCTGTGGGGCGGGCGCGATGGACTCATTCCGCCCGATCATGCCGGGCGCTTCGCGCGCGATATTCCCGGCAGCCGCATCGCGCTGTTCCCCGAACTGGGGCATGTGCCGCATGAGGAAGACCCGGTGCGGACGGCGGCGGCGGCGCGCGCGTTTCTTGACTGCCCGAGTTGCCCCGTCAGTCGCTGAACTGATCAGGTGCTTGGCGGGTCCTTCATCCGCGTGCGTGTCACACCCGTCATGATGCCGACGCCGAGCAACACGAGGCAGGCGATGATGGTATACGTGGACGAGACTCCCATCACGGTGAGTCCCCACGCGATGCCGCCGATGAACACCACAAAGCCGATCAAGAAGAGTCCAAAATTCATAAGAGGCTCCGGGAGTGAGTCCTGCCCGAAGCCTCCTATGCAAGTGCTGTGATGGCGTAGGCGTCAGCGCCCCGCGTTCACCCGTGCCGAGAGCCCAGCCAGCCGTTCGCCGGCTGCGCGGAGGGTCTCCTCACGCTTGGCGAAGTGGAAACGAATGAGATGGTTGACCGGCTCGCGGAAGAAGCTCGAGCCCGGCACACCGGCTACGCCGATATCCTTGATGAGCCATTCCGACGCCAGCGTGTCGTTGGCGAAGCCCAGCGCGGTGATGTCCACCATCACGTAGTACGCCCCCTGCGGCTCGGTGAACGGCAAGCCGGTGCTGCGGAGGATGTCGAGGAAGATCTCGCGCTTGGCGCTGTACAGCTCGGTGAGCCCGGTGTAGTACGAGTCGGGAAGCTCGAGAGCGCCGACGGCGGCTTCCATGAGCGGCGCCGCCGCCCCGACGGTGAGGAAATCGTGCACCTTCTTCGCCTGCGCGATCACCGCGGCCGGCGCATGCACGTAGCCGAGACGCCAGCCGGTAATCGAATACGTCTTCGACAGCGAACTACAGGTGATCGTCCGCTCGAACGCGCCGGGCAGCGTGTTGAAGTACACATGCCGGTGCGGCTCGTAGATGATGTGTTCGTACGGCTCATCCATGATCACCCAGCTGTCGTACTGCTGCGCGTACTTGAGGATGATCATCAACTCCTCGCGCGTGAACACCTTGCCGCTGGGGTTGGACGGGTTGCACACCACGATCGCCTTCGGGCGCTGCGCGAACGCGGCGGCCAGCACGTCTTCATCGAAGTTGAAGTGCGGCGGATGCAACGGGACGTAGATCGGCTCGGCCCCCGAGAGAATCGCGTCGGCCGCGTAGTTCTCGTAGAACGGCGAGAAAACGATCACCTTGTCGCCCGGATTGCACGCCGTCATCATCGCGACCATCATCGCTTCCGTGCTGCCGCAGGTGACCACGAGTTCCGAGTCGGGGTCCACGTCGCGACCGCTGAAGTGCGAAATCTTGTTCGCCAGCGCCGTGCGGAAGCGGGGCGCGCCCCACGTCACGGCATATTGATGGAAGGGCCCGCGCGTGGCGCGCTCCAGCCCTTCCAGGAGGACTTCCGGTGGATCGAAGTCCGGGAAGCCCTGCGACAGGTTGATGGCACCGTGCTGATTCGCGAGGCGCGTGGTGCCGCGAATCACCGATTCGCTGAAGGCGGAAAGACGCTGGGCAGTCGTAGGCATGACGTGCACATATACCGCACGGTGCAGGTCGGCGCTACCTTCGCCCGATGCCTACCCGCACCTTCTGGCTGATCAGCGCCTCCGGGCTCGCCCCCTTTCTCGTCTGCCTGGCCATCGCCTACGGCACACCCGACACGGGCGCACTGCACGACGCCGCCGTCCGCACGTTCCTGGTCTACGCTGCGCTCACGCTCAGTTTTCTCGGGGGCGCACGTTGGGGGGCCGAGCTCGCACGGGCCCCCGAGTCGCCCAACCTGTGGCGCATGGTCGCCGCCGCGGCGCCGACCTTAGTTGGCCTGGCCGCCCTCCTGCCCCAGACACCGCTGAAGGCCGCCCTCGGGCTGCTCATGCTCAGCGGCGGCATTCAGCTCGCATGGGATGTCGCGGCGTCTCGCGACGGCCTGCTGCCGCCGTGGAACGCCCGCGTGCGCACCGTCATGACCGTCGCCGGCACGCTCTGCAGTCTTGCCCTCTGGCCCGCCATCGCATGACCGCATCCGACGCATGCGCCCCGACGGCTGATGATGCGCCGCTCCCGCGCTCGCTGCGGGATGCCGTGTGCACCAAACTTGGCGTCGTCCCGTCGCCGCCGACGTTGCCGTTCCTGGACGCGGTGTACGGCGCGTGGTGCCGCCGCGTGCCGTTCGACAATGTGCGCAAACTCATCGCACTGCGGCTCGAGCATGCACCGCCGCTCCCCGGTACCTACGCCGCCGATTTCTTCGAACACTGGCTCGCCCATGGCACCGGCGGGACCTGCTGGTCGTCCAGCAACGCGCTGTACGTGCTGCTCGTCGCGCTCGGCTTCACGACACGCCGGATCGCGGGCTCCATGCGCGACCTCGGTATCATCACGCACGGCAGCACCGTCGTGACCATCGACGGACGCGACTGGCTCGTGGATTCATCGGCGCTCACGCAGCGTCCCGTCCCGCTCTTCACCGGCTCGTATCGCGATCCCGACCCGGCGTTCGCCACCACGTGGGACATGGACGGCGACACGCACCTGCTGCGTTTTGGCGCCGTGCCCGGACCGGAGCACACCGTGTGCCGATTCATGCTCGACCCGGTCGATCTCACGTATTTCGGCGAGGCGCACGAACGATCGCGCCACATCGGGCGATTCAACGAAATCACGTACGCGCGGCGCAACGTCGCCGATGGATTTGTGGTGCTGCAGTACGGCGTGCGCTATCACCGCACGGCGCACGGCACCGAGGCCCGTACGCTCGACCGCAACGCGCTGCACCAGGTCCTCGCCGACGACTTCGGCCTCGGCCCCGACATCCTGCAGCGCTACGAAGCGTGTGGGGCCCTCGACGCGAACTTCACGGCGACGGTCTCCACATGAACGCCCCGCGCGCTCACGTGACTGACGCGGACGCCGGATTCGCCCTCGCCGCCCGACGTCTGCTGCCACTGCTGTTCCTCAGCTACATCGTGGCGTTTCTGGACCGTGTGAATGTCGGGTTCGCCAAGTTGCAGATGGCGTCGGACCTCGGTTTCTCCGACGCCGTATACGGATTCGGTGCGGGCATCTTCTTCATCGGCTACTTCCTGTTCGAGGTGCCCAGCAACCTGTTGCTGGAGAAGTTCGGGGCGCGGCGCTGGATTGCGCGCATCATGTTCACCTGGGCGATCGTGTCGGGCGCGTTCGCCTTCGTAGACCGGATCCCCTGGGGACCACTGCCGGCGCTGTTCGGCGCGGCACCGATCGAATTCGGATTCTACGCGCTGCGATTTCTGCTCGGCATTGCCGAAGCCGGCTTCTTCCCCGGCATCATTCTCTATCTCACGTACTGGTTTCCCGCCGACCGACGCGCGCGGACCGTGGCGCTCTTCATGACGGCGATCGCGGCGGCGAACGTGGTCGGCGCCCCGCTGTCCGGTGCGATTATGCAGTACGCCGACGGCATGGGTGGCATGAGCGGCTGGCGCTGGCTGTTCGTGCTCGAAGCGATCCCCTCGGTGATCGCCGGGATCGCGATCGGGTTGCTGTTGCCCGACCGTCCGGCGCAGGCGGCGTGGCTCACCCCTGCACAACGCGAGGCGATCACGGCGCAGCTCGCGCGCGAAGACACCGCCGCGCACGGCGTCCACACGGACACGGCACACAGCGCCGTGCGCGCCCTGCGCAGCGGCCGTGTGTGGGTGCTGGCGCTGGTGTATCTCGCCGGCACCTTCGCCCTGTACGGCGTGAGCTTCTGGATGCCGACCATCGTGCAGGAAATGGGCATCGGGAAAACGGCGTATCTCGAGATCGGGCTGCTCAGCATGATTCCGTGGGGGACCGCCGGCATCGTCATGGTGTGGGCCGGCGCCCGCTCCGACCGGACCGGCAAGCGCCGCCAGCATGTGGCGGGCGCGTTGTTGCTGGCGGCCTCGGGGCTCATCGGCCTCGTACTCGTTGGGGCGCACGTGGTGCCGGCGCTGATCGCCCTCTGTTTCGTGACGTCCGGCGTGCTGTCGTTTTTCGCGACCTTCTGGTCGCTGCCCACCGCGTTCCTGCGGCAAACCGCCGCCGCGGCCGGTATCGCGTGGATCAACGCCGTCGGGAATCTCGGCGGCCACTTCGGACCGGACATCGTCGGCCGCATCCGCACCGCCACCGGCAGTGCGAACTATGCGTTTCTGTTTCTGGCAGCGCTGGCGGTGGCCGCGGCGTTGCTCACCGTGTTCGCCACCGGGGCACGGACGCCAACCCCGACCTCACGGAGCGCCTGATGACGCAGATGATCCGGCGCCGGGTGCGCACGGCGGTCCTTCTTGTCGCGCTGATCACGCCGGCATCGCGCACGGCCGCCCAGACCACGCCGATCGACCGCGCCTTGGGTGCAGGGCGGTGGCGCGAGGCCGTGCGTCTGCTCGACAGCGCGCTCACCGTCACGCCGCGGGATGCCACGCGGCTGCAGCAGCGTGGCCGCGCCTATCGTGAACTGGAGCAGTTCGACCGGGCGCTGGCTGACTACACCCAGGCCATCGTCATCAACCGTCGCTTCGCGGCCGCGTACGGGGGCCGTGCCATTGTGCATCAGCGCCTCGGCAACAACCGCGCCTCGTTCGCCGACATCGACAGCGCCCGTGCTCTCGGCATGAACGATCCCCAGCTCGACCTCGTGGAAGGGATCGGCCACATGATCAACAACGACGGCGCCAAAGCATGGGCGCGCTTCGACCGGTATGTGCGCGCCGTTCCCGACGCTGCGCAGGGATGGTTTCTCCGGGGACGCGCCGCCGGGATGTCCGGGCGCCACGCAGAGGCTGAGAAGGACCTCACCGCGGCGATCGAACGGCGAATGGCGGGGCCGGAGGCGTACACCCTCCGGGCGATCGCGCGGATGGCGCTCGGCAATGCGGCCGGCGCGTGTGCCGACCTGACCGCGGCCGCGAAGCTCGGCGACAAGTCAGCAACCGCCGCCGCGGCCAAGAACTGCCGCTAAGCCTCCACGCTGGCCGGTTCGCGATTTCGCCGGAGCCCCGCCGCGAGGAGCACGGCCGCTCCCAGCGAAAAGGTGATCCCCCAAAGGCCGTACCTGCCAGTGCGGTCTTGGCGCTCTCATGCTCGCGTAGCCGGTGTCCTATCGCCGCGCCGAGGGTCGCGACGACGACGAGCAGCCGGATGATCCAGAGGCCGTGTTGCCGGGGCATGCGCGGCAGCCGGTGTTCGACGCCGTGCCTTCCGGCAGACTGATCAGCGCCGCGCCACTGCCACACGGCCCGTTGGCGCACGATGCGTCGCCAGAGCACCAGCGTCACCACGGCAAAGATGACCGTGCACCACAGCTGCAGCGCGTCGTGTAGAGGGACCGCCCTGCCGAAATGCGGAACGGGCGTGCGCAGGATCGGGAACCAGGGGACGAGCCAGCCGGAGTGATTGCCATGGGTGATACCGTCCAGAACCACGTGGCTCATACCGCCTATCCACGCCGAGAGCGCCACCCGACCCCACGCGCGCGCCGTGCGAGGTGGTTGGCTCGCGGCGAGATCGTGCGGGCGCCACCACGCATGATCCGGCACGTACGGGAGAAGCGCCGGGATGAGCAGCACGCTGGTGACCCAGACCAGCAGGGCCGTCAACGGAATCGTGAACCAGAACTGTGCCCACACCGTGTGACTGACGAGCCAGTCGTCGTGCAGGCGGCCAATGAACTCCAAGTCCGGAGCCATACTGCCGAGGCAGAGCGCGATGCCGGAGAATCGGGCGGGCCACCGGAGTTTCAACGGGAGCACCAGCGCCTGATGGGACAGGAGTGTGGCGGGCATGTCGTTCCAGTGTCTATGGGATCGCGCGACGTCGTGACCTGCCACCGAAGTGTCGCCGACGTCCTCGACGGTTCCCCGACGACCGGGTCCCAACCTGGAGTCGGTCACGCAACGGCTTCGCAACGGTCGTCTGCCCGGCCGAGCGCGGCGGCAGCATGTGTCTCCATCCAACGTGAATCGTCCTTCCGGAAGCGCGCCGGTGTGCCGCAGGCAAAACGTGGCTCACACGAGCGCTCCTCACCGCTTTCCCGTACCGTGACCCTGTGCCCCAATTAGACCGCGTGCTGGCGCGCCTCGAGTCTGGCGCCGCCAGCCAGATCATTCTCGAGGCCGAGGCCCCCATCCGCTGTGTCACGCCCACGGGGCCGCAGGCGATCAGCCAGCAGGTGCTGTCAGCGAAGCAGGTGCTCGCGCTCGTGAGTGAACTGGCCTCGGCCGACCAGAAGGCCATGGTGGCGGCGGGTCGTGGCATCCGGCTGGTGTACACCTGGAACGCGCAACCGTGGTTGGTGGAGCAGGACGGGGCCGCCGAGACGCTCCGGGTCACGGTACAGCAGCACGTGACCCATACCGAGCCGCATGTCGTGGAGCATGCCGAGCTAGGATCGGCCCCCGCGCCGATACCGGCGCCCGCGATCAGGCGCTCGCACGCCGCTGAGGTACCGTTCGAGGAGTCCGCCGACACGGTGATTGCCCGCGAGTCGTTCGAATCGCTGCTGCGGGAGCAGGTGCGCCGTGGGGCCGCCGATCTGCACCTGCGTGTGGGGGAGCCGCCCATTCTGCGTCTTGGCGGCGATCTGATCCGCATTGAGGAGCAGCCGATCCTGAGCGATGCCGACGTCACGCGGATGGTGCGCTCGATCATGCCCGCCAAGAATCAGGCGGAATTCGACGAACACTGGGACACCGACTTCGCCCACGAGATCACGGGCGTGTCGCGCTTCCGCGTGAACGTGCTGCGAGACCGGAACGGCCCCGCGGCGGTCATCCGCACCATTGCCAGCCACACGGTAACGGTGGAGGAGATGGGAATCACCCCGGAAGTGCAGCAACTGTGTTCGCTCACCAAGGGGCTCGTGCTGGTCACCGGCCCCACGGGGTCCGGCAAGTCGACCACGCTGTGCGCGCTGGTCGATCTCATCAACCGCTCGCGACACGATCACATCATCACGATCGAAGATCCGATCGAATTCGTTCATCAGAGCAAAAAGTGTCTGATCACCCAGCGTCAGGTCGGCGTCCACACGCAGTCGTTCAAGAGCGCGCTACGCGCCGCCTTGCGCGAAGATCCGGACATCATTCTCGTGGGTGAGCTGCGCGATCTGGAAACGATCGCCATCGCGCTGGAGACCGCCGAAACCGGCCACCTGGTGTTCGGCACGCTGCACACGTCCACGGCGGCCTCCACGATCAATCGTATCGTGGACCAGTTCCCCGCCGACCGGCAGGATCAGATCCGCGTCATGCTGGCCGAATCGCTCAAGGGCGTCATCTCGCAGACGTTGTGCAAGAAGATCGGGGGCGGACGGATCGCGGCGCGTGAAATTCTCCTCGTGAACAAAGCCGTGAGCTCGATGATCCGCGAAGGCAAAACGGTGCAGATCAACAACATCATTCAAACCCAGAAAAAGCTGGGGATGGAGACGTTGAACGACGCCCTGCTCAACCTCGTGAAGAGCAAAACGGTCGACGCGGAAGAAGCGTACGTGAAGTCGGCCGAAAAAAAGGACATGGCGTCCAAGCTGCGCGCGCTCGGCTACAACCTCGACGGACTCGCCGCCGACGAATAGCCGGGCGCCGCAGCGGCGCACTCGATCTCCACCCGCGCGCCGAAGAGCAGCGTAGCCTGCACCGCCGTACGCGCCGGATAGTTGCCGTTGCTGAAGTAGCTGCGATACACCTCGTTCATGGCCGGCCATTCTTTGAGGTCGGCCAGGAACACGGTGCACTTCACCACGCGGTCCATCCCCACGCCAGCCGAGGCCAGCGTGCCCTTGATGTTCTCGAGCAGCTGCCGCGTTTCCGCCTGAATGCCGCCCGGCACCAGCGTCCCGTCGGGCTTCGTACCGAGTGTGCCCGACACGAAGATGATGTTCCCCACCCGCACCGCCGGCGAGAACGGATTGGCGGGCGGGCCGTCGGGATGAATGAACTGCGGCTCGGCGCTCGTGTGGGCCACGGCACGACAGGCTGACGCCATCGGCAGCGCTGCCAAGAACGCCAGCGACAGGGCGCGTCGCGCGGTGGTTCGTACAAGAGAGACCATAAGAAACCAGGGGCGCTGAAGGTGAACGGCGCGAAGAAACAACCGCGCGAAAGTTACGGGCGCCAAGAGGAAAACGCGAAAACGGCGAACCGCGCCCTGAGCGCTGATTCGCCGTCTCCTCTTCGCGCCGTTTCCTTTCGCGCTGTTTATTCTTCGCGCCGTTCACTCTTCGCGCCGTTCACTCTTCGCGCCGTTCACTCTTCGCGCCGTTCGCCGTTCACCGCCGCGCGACCGGTTCCATCCGCATCACCGCGCTCGGCTTGCCCTGCGCATCATCGATCGAGAAGTAGATGAACCCGTCCGGTCCCTGCTTCACCTCGCGCACGCGCCCCTGCGTGCGTACGAGGTTGTCTTCCACGTTGAACACTGTGCCGTCGTACGTGAGCCGCACGATGCGCTGGCCGGCGAGTCCACCCACGAAGAAGCTCCCCTTCCAGGCCGGGAACTTGTCGCCCGTGTAGATCATGAGGCCCGACGTGGCAATGGACGGCACCCACACGTTCTTGGGCTGTTCCATGCCAGCGCGCATCGTCGCAGTGTGAATCGCCGTACCGGAGCGGTAGTTCACCCCGAAGCCGATCACCGGCCAGCCGTAGTTGAGCCCCTTCTGAATCAGGTTGAGCTCATCGCCCCCCTGCGGTCCGTGCTCAGTGGCCCACACCTCACCCGTGGTGGGGTGAATGGCGAGTCCCTGCGGATTGCGATGCCCGTAGCTCCAGATCTCGGGCTTCGCGCCCGACGTGCCCACGAACGGATTGTCGGGCGGCACGCGGCCGTCGTCGAACAGGCGAATGACTTTACCATGATGGTTCGACAGCTCCTGCGCCGGATGCTTCTCGAGATCGCCCGTGGAGGGCACCTGACGCTCGCCGACGGTGATGAACATCATGCCGCGCTGGTCGAACGCGATGCGCGCGCCGTAGTGGCCGAGTGCCCCCTTGGTATCGGCAACGAACACATCCTTCACGTCGACCAGCGCGTTGTTTTCGAAGCGCCCACGCGCGACCGCCGTGGTCGCGGCCCCGCCGCCGGTAGGCTTGGCGTAGCTGAGATAGATCAGCTTGTTCGTGGCGAAGTTCGGATGCGCGACCACGTCGAGCAGGCCACCCTGTCCGCCGGACACGACCTCCGGAACGCCAGTGACCGGCGTGGGCAGCAGCTTGCCACCGCGTACGATGCGGAGACGGCCGGCGCGCTCGGTGACGAGCAGGTCGCCGCCTGGGAGGAACGCCATCGACCATGGCTGCACCAGCCCGTCGGCCACGGTGACCAGCCGGTAATCGTGTACCGACGATTTATAGACAGGTGACTGCGCCGCGGCCGGGAGCGCGAACAGCGCGCTCGCGGTGGCCACCGCACTCATCAGCAGGAACGTACGACGTACCATCCGGAAGTCTCCTGAAATCGGGAAAGGGGGAACCCGGGAAGCTTAGCGCCCTGCAAAGCTCTGGAGCACCCGGACGGTGTTCAGGTGCACCTCGACCGTATCGCGCACGTCCCGGCCGTACCCCCCGGACATCGTCGCACACACCGGCACACCGATCTCACGGCACATCTGCAACACGAAGGCGTCCCGACGGTGCAGCCCGTCGAAGGTGAGCTTGAGGCGCCCCAGCTTATCCCCTTCGTGCGGATCGGCGCCGGCGAGGTACACCACGAGATCGGGGCGGGCCTCCCGCAATACCTCCGGCAGGTTCACGGCAAGCCGCTCGAGATATTCGGTGTCCCCCGTGCCGTCGTCGAGCTCCACGTCGCGTGTGCCCGGCACTTTATGGAACGGGAAGTTCTTCGCCCCGTGCATGCTGAACGTGTACACCTGCGGGTCACCGGCGAAGCAGCCGTGCGTGCCATTCCCCTGATGCACGTCGAGATCCACGATCGCCACGCGACGCACGCGCCGTTCGCGCTGCAAACGCCGGATGGCCACCGCCACATCATTGAACGTGCAGAACCCTTCGCCGCGATCGGGGAAGGCGTGATGCGTCCCACCCGCCAGATTCATCGCCACCCCGTGCGTGAGCGCCGACTCGGCCGCTTCGCATGTGCCCTGCACCACGCGATACGCGCGCTCCACGAAGCTCTCCGACCACGGCAGCCCGATGCGTCGCTGCTCGGCGGCAGGCAACGTGCCGTTCGTGATGTGATCCACGTACGCGCGCGTGTGCACGAGCAGCAGATCCTCGACGCACACGCGCTGCGGATCGTGCAGCCGTTCGGGCGGTACGAGTCCCTCGGCCAGCACGCCTTCCCGCAACAGCTGATACTTGGACATCGGAAACCGATGCCCGTCAGGGAGTTCGATCGCGTATTTCGAGGAAGACCAGAGGTGGAGCATGCGTGAATTCTAGTCGTGGCGGCGGAACCGATCACGCGGAGACGCAGAGAACGCAGAGCGCGCGGAGAAATGCCTTTCATGAAAAACACAAAGGCGTGCCACGACTGTTCCGTAGCACGCCTCTGCGTTCCCTGCGCCCTCTGCCCCTCTGCGTGATCAGTTCAGCGAACGATCAGCAGGACTCGAAACTCACCGCCCCGCCTTCTCCAGCTCCGCCGCCATGCGCGTGTAGAACCGCAGCTCCGATCGCTGATCCGCCGTGGGCGCGCCCGTGTAGCCGCCCACGGCGCTGTACAGCCCCGAGATCCGCGCACTCAGTTCATTCGCCTGCCGCTTGCCGTCGCGGGTGGCGGCATCCGTGCCGGTCTTCGCACGCCACCGCTCGGCCACCGGCACAAACGAGGTGGCCAGCGCCGCGATGTCGCGATGGAAC
Source organism: Gemmatimonadota bacterium (assembly GCA_947462095.1). Taxonomy (GTDB): domain Bacteria; phylum Gemmatimonadota; class Gemmatimonadetes; order Gemmatimonadales; family Gemmatimonadaceae; genus Gemmatimonas. The sequence goes on along the minus strand of CANHNQ010000050.1, from coordinate 587 downwards.
GCCGTCCACGCCGCCCGTTCGGCGCGCGTGACCGTCATGCGCGGATCCTCCTTCACCACCACGCGCTGCTGCTGCGCGGTGCCGCCAACCGACAACCGCACCGTGTACGTGCCCGGCAATACCAGCGGCCCCGGCGTGGTCGCACTCGGACCGGCGTCGTCATCTTCACCACCGCCGCTACGGATCGGCAGCTCGGCGTGGCGCAGATTCCACACCACGCGATTGATGCCGCGTGTGCTCGTGGGCTTGAGCGTCTGTACCGTGCGCCCGGCGCTGTCGAGCACCGTGAGCTCCACGGCCGTGCCCGGCTCGCGCACCCAATAGTCGATCAGCGCACCATTCGCCGGGTTCTCGCCCCGGAAAATCATGTCACCGGTGTGCGGGCGCACGTTCGTGGTGCGGATCTGCATGGCCGGCTGCACCGTGAACAGGTGCGCGTTGCGGGCCGCCACCGCCGGCGTGAGCTCCTGCAGTGCATTGAGCTGGTCGAGAATCCAGAGGCCGCGCGCATGCGAGCCCAGCACCAGCGTATTGTCGCGCGCCTGAATCGTGATGTCGTTGAACGGCATCAGCGGCATGTTATTGCG
>CANHNQ010000049.1 GCA_947462095.1 Gemmatimonadota bacterium | reverse complement strand
CGGCCCCCTTGAACCAGACCCCTTGAACCATGGCGGGGGCCGCGCCGGCCACGCCGCCGCGCGCTACGGCTGGACCTTCGTCTGGAACGGCCGCAGTCCGGCGGCGGGGAGCGTGGCCACGTACAGGGCCCCGACTTGGCGGCCGAGGGCGTCGCTGGCGTCGCCGTCAAACCGGTAGTGCACGCCGCCGTATATCCGCGCGAGGGTGGACTCCTTCACCCAGCTCTCCAGCAGGGGCTGTTCGCGGGGAAAGTACCATGACAACACCGCTGCGGCGGCAGTCGAGTACGACGATTCGGCGGGGTATGACGGGTGGTTGGACAACGTGGTCGGCATGGTGATGGCCGGATCCATCTGGTTCGGGCGCGCCAGCAGGTAGCGGTATTTCGCCAGCCACGTGACGATGCCGGCGTCCATGATGGCCTGATTCATCGTGGTGAGCATCGTGGCGCACTGCAGCTCGCTGACCTGGTAATGCACGCACAGATCGGATGCCACGCCATTCCAGTAGCCCGGTGGCGTAGGGGTGCCGAAGCCGTAGAACCAGTAGACGGCGCTCGCGAGCTGGGCGCTGGTGCGCGTGTCGCTGATCTGCCGGACTTCCGCCAGCCCGGTCAGGAACGCCGGCGAGTTGAGGGCAGGGGGCGGTGGCACGGTGATCGCCGCGGCCGACGTGAGCAGCCACGGCTTCGCCTCGCCCCAGCGCGGGTTCACCGGCAACTTGCCGGCGGCGGAGACCCAGACGCCCTGACCGGTGGGGAGCGTCACTGTGCCGAGCAAGGCGGTGGTGTCGCTGGCGCGCAGCCGCAGCAGGGAGTCGGCAATGAACTCGCCCAGTGTTTTCCCCGCGGCCAGGGCCGCCGGCGTGCCGGCCGTGGGCTGGCGCAACTCACTCTGCAGCGTGACCTGAATGGCGGCGGCTTGCGTGGGGGCCATCGCGGTGAGCACGCGTGACGACGCGTATCCCATGGCCGCCCGTCGCGACGTGAGCAACGTATCCCCGATCCGCGAGAGCACGATGCGCTGCGCGAGGCTCTGCAACGCATAGGCACGGGTCGCCGCAGGGGAGGTGAGTGGCGTCGCGGTGACCACGCGACGCGCCTCCGCACTCCAGACCACGGTGGCCATGGGCGCGTACACCGGAATCGGTGCGGTACCCGCGCTGTCCGCGCAGCCCGCGAGGCCAAGGAGCGCGAGGCCGTACGGGATCAGCGCAGCGGCACGAACACGCGACGGTCGCGGCACGTGGGGGGAGAGAGTGGGCACGGTGTCTGGATTCTTGTGGAGAAGAGGAGCGTGTGTCACGCCGCGTGCAACGCCGCGTGCAACACGCCGAGCGTTGTGCATCGCTGCCCGCATCGACACACGTACACGCCGGTTAACAGCTGGTCGATCCGGGCGTCTGTTCAGGTCAGCGCGCGGGCGCATGGTGCACGCCATGCCCAACGCCGTCGTCACTCACCATACAGGAAGATATGCGCGCCAACCCCCTCGCGTGGATTGTGGCCGGTGGCCTCGTGGCGTGCAGCCTCGCATCGTGCGGCGCGTCCGATCGCAGCACGGCGGCGCCGGTGGAACCCGCGCCTCCGACCCCCACGCCGCCGGCCGCCGGGCTCACCGCTGCCGTGGGGTGCACGCTGACCTACAGCGGGATGAACAGCAGCCCCAAGGTGAACACGACCAGCAATTACACCTGGAGCTGCAGCGGCACCACGCGCAGCGTTTCCGGCAACGGTATCCCCGACCACCCCGTGACGGGCGGCAACTTCGCCACGCCGGTGGGAAAGCAGGTCATCGCGTCCACCTTTCCGCTCAATCCGGTCAACACGGGCACCGCGGTGGGCGCCGGCATGCAGCCGGTGGGCTACGCCATCAACTCGGTGAAGTTCGATCCCGGCACCGCCGGCACCTGCCGATCCGATGCGACCTCCACCCTACCCGGCGGCGGATGCGTGGCCGCGGCCGGCCAGGACCCGTGGCGCATCGAGGCGTTCGGCGGCGCGTTCACCTTCGGGACCGATGAGAACAACGCGCATACCCAGCCCGATGGGGCGTATCACTATCACGCCATGCCGGAAGGCGTGCTGACCAAGGCGAACACAGGGCAAGGGATGATTCTCGTGGGGTGGGCGGCCGACGGATTCCCCGTGTACGGACGCTACGGCTACGCGGTGGCCACGAATGCCGCATCGGCGCTCACGGTCATGCGCGCCAGCTGGCAGAAAAAAGCGGCGCCCGACGCGGGACGCCCCGCCGTGAGCATCTTCCCCATGGGCACCTTCCAGCAGGACTACAGCTACGTGGCCGGATCGGGTGACTTGGATGAATGCAACGGTCGCGTAGGTGTGACGCCGGAATTCCCCAACGGGATCTATCACTACTACATCACCCAAACGTTCCCGTACATCCAGCGCTGCCTCAAGGGCACCCGCCTTGGCGGCGGCGGCCCGCCCCCGCCGCCATGATGGCGCGACGGTAGTGCGCATCACGTGGCGCCGCCGTGCGGCCGTGGTGTTCGTGTGCGTGCTCAGCCTCAGCACCGCGGCGTACGCCCACCTCATGCCGGCGCAGCGTGGCACGCTCAATGTGGTGGGTGACGCCGTGTTCGCCGCGCTGTCGCTGCCGGTGTCCGGATTGCCCAGCGTGGACGACGATCACGACGGGCGCCTGTCCGAGAGTGAATTGACGGCCCACATGCCAGCGCTGCAGGCGTTGCTCCGACGTGGCGTGCGTTTTTTCAACGGGAGCGAGCCGGGCCGGATCGACCTCGTCATGCCGATGTCCGACGCGAACAGCCACGATGGCCCGTCATCGGCGGGGAGCACGCAGCTGCTCGTGCTCATGAAAGCCACCTTTCGTGTGCCGCCAACCGCGCTGCGCTTCGAGACCGACATCTTCGGTACGGCCGCCAACGAACGGCAGTTCGCCCTTACCGCCACCCGCGGCGCCGACACTGCCGCCGCCGTGCTGACGCGGTCCCGCCACACGCACCGGTTTTTCCTGGCGCCGTGGCAGGTGGCGCTCGAGTTCGGGCAACTCGGCATCCGGCACATCCTGAGCGGTCCGGATCATCTGCTCTTCCTGCTCACGATCCTCGTGGCGGCCGCCGGATGGCGCACGTGGCTGGCGGTGCTCACCAGCTTCACGGTCGCGCACAGCCTCACGCTGGCGCTGTCGCTGCTCAATGTGGTCCGCGTGTCACCGCAGATCGTGGAACCGCTGATTGCAGCCAGCATCGTGCTGGTGGCCGGCGCCACGGTATGGCGTCTACCGCCCCCGGGCCGGCGCGGGGGGCATGTGGCCATCGTGTTTGCCTGTGGCCTGCTGCACGGATTGGGGTTCGCCTCCGCGCTGGGTGATCTCGGGCTCCACGGCGCCAATCGGATCAGCACGCTCGTGGGCTTTAACCTCGGTATCGAAGTGGGGCAGGGTCTCTTCCTGCTCGGCGTGGTCGCGCTGCAGGCCGGCATCGCCTGGGTCGTGCACCGTGTGCGCCCGTCCAACCCGGTCGCACCCACCGCGTGGGATGCGCCGCTGCCGTATCCGCGAGCGATCTCGTGGATCGCGCTGGCGCTGGCCACATGGTGGATGGTCCAACGCACGCTACCGGCGATTCACGACGACGCACCACCCTTGAAGAGGCGGGAGAGGAGCCCTGCTTTTTCCGGCGCGGCCGGGGCCACGGGGGTGACGGCCAACACGGCCGAGGCGCGGTCCGGCGCGCGGGTGACCATCGTCTCGAATCCCGAGATCCCGAGGGCCAGCGCGACCGGTGGGGACATGCCAAAAATGGCCGGCTTGGCCTGATGCTTCGCGAGACGCCGGAGCAGTAGCATCAGTTCGCGCAGCCCCGCGCTGCTCAGGAAGGTGAGTGCCGTGGCATCGAGCACCACACACCGGTCCTCGTCGGTGAGATGCGCGTCGAGGAACGTGGTGAACTGCGTGGCCGTGGCGCCGTCCATCTGGCCGGCCATCGTCACCACCGCGGCAGGGCCTTCCCGTTCGACCCCCAGCTGCAAGGCGCTGCGTGGCGGCGGCGCGTCGTTCGCATGGTCCGTCATGAGGGCGGCGTGTGTGGTGTGCCGGCGAGCCGCTGCACGATGGTGCGCACTACGAACCCGCCCAGCTCCGGGTCCTTCAGAAACAGCTCCCAGAAGCGATCGGCTGCAATCCGTCCGCACAGCACATCGGTGTCGGCGACGACCGTCGCGGTGCGGCGGATGTCGGCCGAGAAGAGCCCCATCTCGCCGGCGAGTTCGCCGGGACCGATCAGATCCCCGCCGTCCACCACGCGCAGGCTCCCCTCGATGACATAGAGCACGTGATCCGCGGGGTCGCCTTCACGGAAGAGCGTGGCCCCGGCGCCGAACCGCTGCTGCTTCATGGCCGGTACGAGCATCGACAGCGTCATCGGGCCACGGGAGGCACGCCGAACGAGGGCCGCGAGTTGGCGCAGCTGGATCAGTTTCCAGCCGTTGAGAGGGAGGAGTAGGCCGTGCAATACGACGATGCTATGAGAATCGAGGAGCACGCCGTACGTGATGAAGGCGACGTTACTGGCCATGGCCACCATCCGGAGCCGCACCATCGTGGTCGACCAGAAGGCGGTGAACACGAGCGCGGCGGCGAGCCAGCCAAACAGTTCAAGCATGGACATGTGGGGCTACGGCGGTGATGTCGAGGCGGAGATGCGCATGGTCGTCCATGAGCTGACGCAGTGCGACGGTATTGGGCGTGAGAAACGTATCGCGAACCAGCGCCGCCTGCTGCGGCCCCAGCGTGGCGTCGCGCTCCACGCGGTCGTAGATGGCCAGCGGCGCATCGTAGTCCGTGTTGGCCAGATCGGGACAGAACCGCTCGGCCGCCGGCGTGCGGGCGCAGTAGATCTCGGGGCGGTAGATGCGCTCGAAGGTGTCCATGATTGCGACCAGCGCTGCCAGATACGGATGGTCGCGCCCGGTCAGATCGCCCGGCTCGTGGTAGAAGGCCAACGGCGCGCGGCTGCCCGGTGGCATGAAGTACGACACCTGCAGCCCCATCTGCGCGAAGTAGCGGCTGGTTGGGGATTCGCCGCGCTCGGGGAGGTACGCGTGGCCCAGCACCGGGTGCACGATTCTGCTGCGGCGGTAGCTGCGGCCGCTCGACGCACTGATGGCGATGATGAGCGGTTCGTGGAGCACGCCGGCGGGGTGATGGCGCTGAAACTGCAGCCGGAAGAGGAGGCCGTGCAACTGGCCGAAGGAGGCAATCTCCTCGGGGGTCGCGGTGCCGGCGCGGATGCGCGGCAGGACCACGTTGAAATCGTGGTCGCGCACGTACGATGAGTAGTTGCCGCCGGTGGGTCCCGCGAGCCAACGATCCAGCCGACGGTCATGAATCCGACAGCGGAGCGTCTCCGTCATCGGGAACCAGTCGCCGTCGGTGACACTGTCGGTGACGCCGTCGGTGAAGCGGATGCCGATGGTGACGATGTCGAGGGCGAGCCGGTACCGGTCCGGGTCGTGTGATGCGCCCAGCAGCTCGTGAAAGCGCTGGTCCATCGTGGCCAGCGTGGCGGCGATCCGTTCGCGGCGCCCGCCCGGATCCTTGGCGAGATTGCCGAAGTTGGTCGTGAGTCGCGTGTGGGCGCCCGGTACGTACGCGGCGTCGAACGGGGTGGTGCTGAGCCGCAGTTCCAGAGACAACGCGATGAGACCGGAGACGAGGAGAGGTCGGGTGCCACCGCGCGGCCGCCGATCACGTGCACCGATACCTAGTTCAGTACGCTAGGCGCCGCCACTCGAATCCAACGGTTGCCGCCCACGCGTGGGTACTCACAGCGCGGGCAACGCCAGCGCGCGCAACAGACGCTCGAGAATCAACCCGCTCGACCACACGGCCACCTGCTTCCGGACGCGCTCCACCTGCCGGAAGGCCACGATCGGCGTGGTCCACTCCAGCAGCGGCAGCAGATACGCCGCCTCGTGCGCCGGGTCGGCCACACGCTGTGACGCCAGCCCACGCACGTCCGCGGCCAGCGCCGCCGCACGCGTCAGCATGGTCTCCTGCGACACGGCGGCGGCCGGCGGCGTCCAGATGGCCCCCTCGAGCGAGCGGGCCACCTGCATGAGCACCGCGCGGGCATCGTCGTCGTGGTCGAGCCGCGTGTGCTCCATCATGCAGATCGCCTCGAGACGCGCGAAATCGGACGCCACATTGCGCACCCGCGTCTCGGAAAAGTCGATCACATAGATGTTGCGCCGCTCGTCGACGAGGACGTTGTTGAGATTGAGGTCGCCGTGCGTGATCGACGTGGCCCACGACGCGGTGTACGCGCGCAGCGCGTCCCATCGGTGCTGCAGGAAGTAGTACGGATTGGGGACGCTGCGTCCGAGCGGCGGGCACTCGATGTGCGGGGCGTCGAGGTCGATCCCCAGCACCTCCTGCGCCACCGCGGGGAGGTTGGTGAACAACCCCCGCGGATCGTGATCGGCAAACGGATGCACCGGCGCCACGACGGACTGCCCGTACCACGGCCGCAGCACGTTCGTGAGCGTCTGCCGGATGGCCGTCATGGCCTCCGCCGGCGTGTCGCCGAGGTACAGCGACTCCAACGGTTGCAGCCGTGACTCGGCGCCGGTGATGCCCAGAAAGTTATAGCGCAGCCCCGCGAATTCGCCGTGCACGGCCTGCGCCATGAGCACGGTGGCGTTGTTCAGGATGAACGGCCGCACGTACTGGCGATACGCCGCTTCTTCGCGCGCCGTGACCGCGCGCGGGCTGATCTTCAGCACGCTGGGGAGCGTGCGCCGGCCGTTCCGGTCGTGCGTGTCGGTGGCGAACGTGGACGCCATGAACCCGCCGGTGAGGCGGCGCAGCGACACGCGGGCCTCGTCGGCGAACGTGGAGCGGATGATCCGCTCCCACGCGTCCGCCACGGGCTCGGCCGCGTCGATGACCAACCGCTGCGCACCGCCGTCCACGATGGTGGGCGTCGGGGCGAACCAGACGCGGACACCGCGCAGCAGGGTGGCGTGGTCGGGCCAGCAGATCTCCGCCTCGTCGCCACGGGCGAGGGCGGCCGCGGCCTCGGCCAGCGTGGTCGCCCCGCCCGCGTGCGGGGTAGTGCTCGGGTCGGCCACGGCACGCAGCGCGACCACGCGCAGCGCCTCGCCCGCGCCCTCGCCGATGGGTGCGAACATCAGGACCACGCACGGCCGGTCGTTCCAGGTGGCCAGCGCGCCGGCGGCCCACGGCCCGGCGGTGCCGGCGGCGGCCGCCTGCGCCGTGAGGTCGGCACGCAGGCGCTCCCACGTGACGTCGCCCTCGGCGTCCCAGCGCTCCGCGTCGTCGAGCTCCAAGCGCACCGCCTCGGCGATGCGGGCAAAGGTGGTCGCCGGCGAGACGGTGTCGAGCAGATCGGTCAGTCCGTCGGCGGTGTGCACCAGCACCGTGTGCCCGGTGGCCACCAGCGCGGACGCCGGTTCATCGGCGGGGCCGGTGCCGAATTCACCCATCCCGAAGGCGAGCCCCAGTTCGTCGAAGCGCACCAGCATGGCCGGCGCATCGGGGGCCGTGTGAAAGCGCGACACGCGCCCCGCGCCGCGGGCCGGCGTGCGCGCATACCGATCGCCACCGGCGCCGGTCCAGGTGGCCGACGGGGCCGCTGCCGCGACCGACTGCCCGGTGGCACGCGCGGCCGCAACCTCGGTGTGCATGGGCCACTGCGCCGTGAGGCCGGCCGCGGACAACACGTCGGCCACGAACGATTCCGCCACGTACACCACCTGCACCCGCTGGCCAGCTGCCCGGACACGCCGGTCGAGCGTGATCAGACTCCGGATGCCCAGGCTCGACACGAAGGCGAGTGCCCGCACGTCCCAGATGGCCGGGACGGTGGGTGCATCCGCTTTCCAGGCGTCGAGCGCGATCGCCCCCGCTGCGTCGAGACGTCCGGAGAGAACCAGCAGGTCGGCGTCGACGGTGATCTCGAGGGCCATGACACGAAGCGTGGGAGGATGGATACCGCCAGGGGCGGCGAGTTACACCGCGAGCTTGGCCAGCGCGTCGGCTTCGGTGGCGGTGATGTCGAACAGTCCCAGAAAGCCCGCCACCCGGAACAGCGTGGTGAGATCGTCGTTGAGGCCGCAGATCACCAGCGCCCCCTGCTTGGCGCGCACGTTCACGAGCGTCGTCATGAGCGCCCGCAGTCCGAGGCTGCTCATAAAGACCACGGCGGTCAGATCGACCACGAGACGGTGGCCTACCTCGGGGAGCAAGGCCTGAACCCCGGCCTCGAATTCCGCGACGGTGGTCGGATCGATACGCCCAGCCACGGTCAGAATGCCGACGTGCGGCTGCCGGCGTTGTGTCAGAGTCAACACGTGCATAACGGTGGAGGGGAGACGAGGCGGCAACGTTACCGTTGAGATTGCTGAACGGTAACGCGCAGTGCCATGCCCTAACAGGGTGCGCGGCATCGCGCGTGCGGGGACCACCGCGTCGAGGTCACGCGCCCAGTCGCGTGTTCATGTAGCGCGGCGGACTGAGCCGGTCCCATACTTCTGCGCCGCAGGTCGTCGTACACGGCACGACCATCGGCACTCCCTCCACAACTCCCCCGCATGCTGCTCCGTCTGATCCGCCCCCACGCTGCTGCCGTGGCCCTCTCGCTCATGCTGGTACCCGCGGCGCGTGCGCAGTCGTTGGCCACGCCGCAGGCCCGCAGCGACAGCACCGTGGCGGCGCTCGGCACCACGTATGTGGTGACCAAGGCGCAGATCGTGGCGCGCGGCTACGCGGTGCTCAGCGATGTGCTGCGTGATCTGCCGGGGATGGAAACTGTCGAGCACTACTTCTCCGAGGTGGGCACCGCGGTGGGGGTGCGTGGGTTTTCCGGCAACAACGCGATCGTGCTGCTGGTGAACGGCATGCGGGTCAACCCACCCGGCGACGAGGAGCTGATGCTGCGACGTGATGTCAGCGTGCGCGGCGCCGATCGCGTAGACGTGCGCTATGGCCCAGGGTCGCTCACCTACGGACAGAATGCCGTGAGTGCGATCATCGACATCGTGACCGGCACCGCCGAGGCGCGACGCGGGGTCGAGGCGGTGGCGGCGCTGGGCACGCTGGGCACCGCCGAAGGGTGGGTCCAGTTCGCCACGCAACTGGGCGGTGTGTCCGACACGGCGATCCGGATTTCCGGATTTGCGCAGCGCTCGCGATCCGATCTGTCGCGCATCGACCGGCGTTTCCCGGAGTGGTGGAAGGGGTACGCGCAGAATGCGCGCGCGTACGGTCTCCCCGAGGCGCCGGCGCGGCAAGACGACGCGACCAACCTGTTCGTGCGCGTCGAGAACGGTGGCGGGTCGGTGCAGGCGTGGTACCGCGAGTCGTCGCGGAGCAGCGCCGAGGGCGGGCTCGCGCCGGTGCTGCAATTCGTGCCGCAGAGCGTGTGGCACGACCGGTCGCTGGTGGTCGAGGGGCGTCACGAATCGCAGCTCACGGTGCCGCTGCGCGTGAGCTCGTCGATCACGTGGAACCGCTACGAAGTGGATCCCGAAACGCGCTATGTGTTCCCCGTGAACGGATCGCTGTTCCTGAACGACTTCAAGTACGCACTCGGGAGCAGCACGACGCTGAAGCAAGAGGCGCGATACGAGGTGTCATCGCGCCTCACGCTCACCGGCGGCGCCACGGCCACCTTCTACGAGGTGACGCCGAAGGCCACGATCCCCGGGGGGGCGCGCACCAACGACGATGTGGTGCGCCAGGCCGGCGTGTTGTCGTACTACACGCGGCGCGGTGACGCCACGTCGCGGGTGGATGTGCCGCGTGCCACGCATCTGTCGTATCGTGGCACCTCGGGATACGTGCAGGCGCGCTATCAGCCCACCAGCGCCCTGCAGCTCCTGGCCGGCGGTCGCGTGGACGACAACACGCGCTTTCGCGACACCCCGGTGAGTACGCGCGCCGACATACTGTACTCGCCCGACGGCAGTCGTTTCACGTACCACGTGGCGTATGCGCAGGGCTTCGTGGCGCCGGGGCCGTACTACGGCTACAACGTGTACGACAACGGCATTCAGATCAACACGGTCAATCCTGATCTGCAGACGCAGCGGGCGCGCTCGTACGAGGGGAATGTGAGCTGGCGGTCGAGCGGGGTGCAGGTGACCACCAGCGCGTACGTGAACCGGCAGTCCAACCTGTTTCTGATCGGCGATCTGTTGCTGCCGGCCAACATCATCACGCGCACGGTGTATCTCGATGCATCCGGCGGCGGGCAGCGCCAGCTGACCCGCACCGTGAACGGCGGCGAGCGCACGGTGCGCGGCGTGGACGTGTCCGCGCAGCTCACCCGGTCGTGGGGCTCGGCGTGGGCCTCGTACTCCACGGTGGCGGTCAGCTCGGCGTCGAGCGCTCTGGACTCCACGCTCGCGGGGCTCTCGGCGCACAACCTGCGGCTCGGCGCCACGATGCAGCTGCGCCGCACGCTGTCGGTGACGCCCAGTCTGACCGTGCGCTCCACGCCGGAGGGGATCGTGAACCCCGGCGCGCTGGCGAGTGCGCTGCAGACGCCGTACGAAGTGAACGCCTCCGTGCGCTACGCGCCGACTCCACGCTGGGCGTTGTTTCTGCAGGGGCGCAACCTGACCGATCACGCCTACGCCCTGCGCGGGGTGCTCACGCCGGCGCCGCAGGAAGGACGGGTGGTGGCGGTCGGCGTGCGGATGACGCAGTGATGACGTAGGAGGGTCGTGCGGCGGGCCGCTGGTTGCCCCTCGACCGTTTGCGAGGCCATGTTCCCACCTGACGGGTCCGGTTGACCGACGCCCTCCCCTGCCTGGGCTGTTGCGCCGCTCCACCCTTTCCAACCTTTCGCCCGCTGCGCTGTACTTTGGACGAGGCCCCCCCGGCAAGCGATGTCATCGCACGGTGTCGTCGGGTGGAAGAGCGGGCGCCGTCCCCGCATCGGCGGGACGGCTGTCTGCACCGCACGGTGTTGTCGAACGACTTATCGGTGGAGGAGTGGTGACGAGAAAAGTGCTGCTGTTCGGGATGACGGGGGTGGCCATCATCGCCATCGTTGGTGGGTCGATGCTCACGGATGCGCCGAGTGACGGCGTGGCCGGCACCATCGGTGGTGACGACAAGATCGCCGGGGTCGAGCAGGCGTCGCGATACCGTGGTCGGCCGATGTCGCAGCGCGACGTTGCGATCGGTGACGCGGAAATCGCGGTACTCCTCCAGAATCCGGACGTGCAGCGGCTCGTCCGGAATGACCAGGTCCGGTCGCTGATGGCCAACGATGCGTTCCAGCAGGCGATGAAGAGCGATGCGTTCCAGCAGGCGATGAAGAACGATGCCTTTGCGGCGGCGTTCAAGAACGAGGCCTTTGCGGCGGCGTTCAAGAATGACGCGTTCCAGCAGGTGATGAAGAACGACGCGTTTGCGGCCGCGTTCAAGAACGACGCCTTTGCAGCGGCGTTCAAGAACGACGCCTTTGCAGCGGCGTTCAAGAGCGACGCGTTCCAGCAGGCGATGAAGAACGACGCCTTTGCAGCGGCGTTCAAGAGCGACGCGTTTCAGCAGGCGATGAAAAACGACGCCTTTGCAGCGGCGTTCAAGAGCGACGCGTTCCAGCAGGCGATGAAGAACGACGCCTTTGCAGCGGCGTTCAAGAACGATGCCTTCCGGCAGGTGATGAAGAACGACGCGTTCCAACAGGCGATGAAGAACGACGCCTTCGCGGCGGCGTTTAAAAACGACGCCTTTGCGGCGGCGTTCAAGAACGATGCGTTCCAGCAGGCGATGAAGAACGAGACGATGCGCGAAATGCGCTGACCTGCGGCGGGTATCATGCATAACCGAGCGGTCCCTCGACCCGTTATGGGTACGGGGACCGCTCGGTCATGTATCAGGGAGCTGTTCTTCTCATGAACGGAGTATCCGTAGTGCCCATTTCCCCGTGCCGTCATGCGCGCATGCTGGCGCTGTTCGCCACCGCGACCTTCGTGGCGGCGCTTCGCGTCGATGCGCAGATGACCACGGTCGAGACGCCATCGCTGAAGCTGGTGTACACCTCGCCGCTGCAGGCGTACCTGGTACCACAAGTCACGGGGAGCTTCGAGAACGCGCTGCGGTTCCATCGCCGCCTGTTCGATTATGCGCCGGACGGCCGGATGAACATGCTGATGCATGACCTCTGGCACCTCGGGAATGCGGGGGCCCGTCCGGCACCGAAGAACAACGTCACGCTGGGGATCGCGCCCAACGGGCACGACTACGAATCCTCCCCCTCGCCGGAGCGGATGGCCTCGGTGATGGGCCACGAGTTGGCGCACATCGTGACCACGGACAAAACCACCGCGTCCGACCGGGCCTTCCGAGACATGTTTCTGGGGAAAGTCGCGCCGAGCGCAGACGCCCCGCTGTCGATGGCCTACGCGTACTTGACGGCGCCGCGCTGGTACAGCCCCCGCTGGTATCTCGAGGGCATGGCCACCTATCTCGAAACATGGATGAACGGCGGCCTTGGCCGCGCCATCGGTCCGTACGACGAGATGGTGTTTCGCACCATCGTGCGCGACAGCGGCACCATGTACGACGTGGTCGGGCTGGAGTCCGAGGGCACCACGGTGGACTTCCAAGTCGGGACCAACTCGTATCTCTACGGCACGCGCTTCATGAGCTATCTGGCGCTCCGGTACGGCAACGATAGCCTGCTGCGCTGGGTCGACCGGCGGGAGGGGAGCCGCCGGTACTTCTCGGCGCAATTCCGCGAGGTGTACGGGCGATCCCTCCAAGAGGAGTGGACGCGGTGGATTGCCTGGGAGCGGGACTGGCAACGCGAGAACCTCGCATCCATCCGGCGGCATCCGGTGACCGCGGCGCGCCCGCTCACCGGCCGCGTCCTCGGCGCGGTGTCCCGCGCCTTCGTGGACAGTGCCAACGGGAGCGTACTGCTGGCCGTGCGGTATCCGGGGCAGGAGGCGCATATCGCGAGCATCGACATCGCCTCCGGACGATTCACCCGCATCGCTGACATCGTGGCGGCGGGGGGACTCTCGGTCACGTCGCTCGCCTTCGATCCATCGGCGCGCACCCTGTTCTACACCACCAACAATACCGACTGGCGACACCTCCGCGCGCTGGACCTCGCCACGGGGCGGTCGCGGATGCTGCTCCCCGACATTCGCATCGGGGACCTCGCGTTCAATGCGGCCGATCACTCGCTCTGGGGGGTTCGGCACGACAACGGACTCTCCACGCTGGTGCGCATTCCGGCGCCGTACACGGAATGGAAACAGGTGCAGACGCTGCCCTACGGGCGGGATCTGTTCGACATCGATCTCTCCCCCGATGGGACCACGCTCGTGGGCTCCATGTCGGACGTGAGCGGCGACACGCGTCTCGTCCGGATGCACGTGGCCGCGCTCGTCGCGGGTGACACGGCCACGGAACAGCTCTTCGCCTTTGACCAGTGGGCGCCGTCGAACTTCGTGTTCTCGCGCGATGGGCGGTACCTCTACGGGTCGTCCTACTACTCGGGCGTCTCCAACGTCTTCCGCTACGATCTGGTGCGGAAGCGGATGGAACCGCTGAGCAACGCGGAGACGGGCTTCTTCAAGCCGCTCCCGCTCACCGCGGACTCGCTCATCGTGTTCGCGTACTCGGGTCAGGGCTTCGTGCCGTCCATGATCCCGAATACGGTGCCCGACAGCGTCAGCTCGATCCGTTTTTTGGGGAACGAAATCGCCGAGCGCCGGCCGGAAGTACGGGATTGGATGGCGCCACCACTCACCGAGCTTGGGTCCGAGGCGGCGCCGACCGCTCCTCGCACCTACCACGCCTTCCAGACCCTGCGGCTCGATAGCGCCTACCCCGTGGTGGAAGGCTACCAGAACGCCTCCGGCGTGAACGCGGTGGCCGCGGGCATGCGCCTCAACTTCTCGGATCATATCGGCACGACGACGCTTGATGTGACGGCCTCGTACTCCCCCGACAAGCGTCTCGATCCGGACGAGCGGCTCCATCTGCGATCGGTGTTCCGCCACTGGGGATGGACACTGTCCGGCTCCCTGAATCGCGCCGACTTCTACGACCTCGTCGGCCCCACGAAGTTGAGTCGCCGCGGGTATTCACTGGCGGCGCAGTACGCCTCCGACCTCTTTTCCGATGGTCCCACCAGTCTCCGCTACACGCTCCAGGGCGCCACGCATGGCAACCTCGCGATCCTCCCCGAATTCCAGAACGTCGCCACGTCGTTCGACCGCCTGAGCGCGTTCTCCGGTGAGCTCACCTACAAATCGCTTCGTCGGTCGCTCGGTGCTGTGGAGGAGGAACTCGGCGCCTCGTGGAACGCGGCCGTGCGCAGCAACCTGGTGAACGGCGCGCTCTATCCGCGCCTCAGCCTCGAGGCATCGAAGGGCATCCTGCTCCCGCTCGATCACTCCTCACTCTGGTTCCGGGCGTCCGCCGGTTCCGCGTTGTCAGGCGATCGAACGCAGCCCTTCGCCCGCTTCTACTTTGGCGGCTTCGCGAACAACTGGGTGGACCACCGCGACATCAAGCAATTCCGGAACACCGAGAGCTTCCCGGGGCTCCCGATCAACGACGTCGGCGGGTCCACCTACGCCAAGGCGCAGGTGGAGTGGGTGTCGCCGCCCGTCCGTTTCCAACGCCTCGGCGCCCCGAGCGCGTACCTGCGGTGGGCGAATGTGTCGCTCTTCGCCACGGGGCTCGTGACCGACGTGCACGAAACGGCCGACCGGCGTGCCTTCGCCAGCGCCGGCGCGCAGGTCAACCTGCGACTCGTGACGATGTCGTGGATCGACTCGACGATCTCGCTGGGCTACGCTGCGGCCCAAGGTGATGGTGTGCCACTCAACCGTGCGTTCATGCTGTCGCTGAAACTCATGTGATGATGCTGCTCGGCATCGGCGTGAGTGTCCTGCCCGTCTTCCTGTTTTTCGGGATCCTGGTGGTGCTCGACAGCTACAAGCTGGTCGCCCGGCGTGCCGTGTTGCTGGCGATTGCCGCCGGTATCGCCGCGGCACTTGTCAGCTACCTGGTGAACGTCCGGCTCCGCCCTGCGCTCGGGATGGACTTCACGGAGTATTCGCGCTACGTGTCCCCGCTCGTGGAAGAGCTGTGCAAGGTGGCGTACATCGTGTTTCTGAAGTCACGACGTCGCTTGGGATTCGTGGTGGATTCCGCCATTCTCGGATTCGCCATCGGCACCGGTTTCGCCGTCACCGAGAACCTGTATTACCTCGCGATCAATCCGGACGCGTCGATCTTTGTGTGGCTCGCCCGTGGCTTCGGTACCGCTGTGATGCACGGTGCCTGCACCGCCATCCTGGCCATGCTGACCCGCACCCTGCGCAACAGCCGCGAGCAGTTCGAGTTGTCCCGGATCCTGCCGGGACTGCTCGCGGCCGTGGTACTGCACTCGCTCTACAACCATCTGTTGCTGCAGCCGGTGATCTTGGCGGGGCTCATCGTGCTGGTGTTCCCGTATGTCAGCCTCGCGGTGTTCCAGAAGAGCGAGCGCGACACCCGCGCGTGGATCGGGACCGGGTTCGACAGGGATCAGGCATTGCTCGCGGCGATCAACGCGGGCGAGCTCCTGACGACGCCGGTGGGACAGTACCTCGCGACGCTGCGACGCCGGTTCTCGCCGGAGGTTATCGTCGATATGCTGTGCCTCACGCGATTGCACGTCGAGCTGGCCATACAGGCCAAGGGCGTGTTGATGGCACGAGAGGCCGGGTTTGAGCTGGCACCGCATCCATCCGTCGCGCGCGACTTGCGGGAGATCGTGGTCCTCGAACAGAGCATCGGCAAGACCGGGATGCGTGCGCTGGGTCCGTTCTTGCCGGTGCGACGCGATCGCTGGCAGATGGAAATGCTTGGCACGCTGGCGCCGCAGGCACCCGGCGTGCGTTGACCCCCGCGCCGCCCGTTCACCAGTCGGTCCTCGCGTGGTGGGAGATCGTGTCATATACTCCGCCACCGCGGCATGGGATTCCGCTTCCGACTGCACGAACTCCCCAACTTCCGAGCACCGGCTGACGATGCTGGATCAAATATTCATTCGTGATCTGTCCCTCCGGTGCATCATCGGGGTCTTCCCGGAGGAGCGGGAAAAGAAGCAGGACGTGCTCATCAACGTGGTGATGTCGGTTGACCTCACGCGGGCGGGTCAAACCGATGACCTGCACGATACGGTGGACTACAAGCGCGTCACGAAAGAGATCTTGACGACGATCGAGCCGTCGCGCTTTCTCTTGATCGAGCGGATGGCGCAGGTGGTGGCGGATATCTGCCTGGCCGATGATCTCGTGATGCACGTAGCAGTCACCATCGACAAACCCGGCGCCTTGCGGTTTGCGAAGGCGTCCGCCGTTACGATTTATCGCGCACGCCACGAGACCTAGGGCATGAATCGCGCATACGTCAGCGTCGCGTCCAACATCCGCCCGCGGGAGAACATCCTGAAGGCGATCGCACGGCTCCGGGATGCATCCCGGGTGCTGACGGTGTCGCGATGCTTTGTGACGGATGCGATTCCCGCCGAGGATCAGCGTGCAGTGAAGGACCAGCCGCAGTTTATCAACTGCGTCGTGCTGGTCGAGACCGCGTCTGGTGCCAAGGAATTCAAGTGGGATGTCCTTCGGCCGCTGGAGGCGGAGTTGGGACGCGTCCGCACCGAGGACCGGTATGCGCCACGTCCCATCGATCTTGATATCCTGTTGTTCGATTCCGGAATCCGCGTCGACGATGATCTGGTAAATCCTGATCCGGAGATCTTTACGCGGTGGTTTCTGGCGCAGGGGATCCTGGATATCGATGGCGGCGTGGTGTTGCCCAACGCCACCGCACCATTCCGAGTCTCCGTGGCCTCACGCCCCGGCATGCACGTGCCGTCCGATCACGCCGTGCCCGAGGACAGGCAATTGCGGGAAGACATTCTGGCAATGGTCGGATCCGAGCCGACATCCGAGCCGGTTGCCCTGGTCACGGGTGCGAGCCAGCGCGTGGGCGCGCAGATCGTCTCCACGCTGCACGCGCGCGGTATGCGGGTGGTTGTGCATTACCGTCACTCCGACGATCAGGCACGTGCCTTGTGCGACGCCCTCGACCGTACGCGCCCCGGTTCCGTGATGCTGGCGGCGGCGGATCTTACCTCGCCCGACGCGCCCCAGGCGCTCATCGATGCTGTCCGTTCGCGGTGGGGGCGATTGGACGTACTCGTCAATAATGCGGCGGTGTTCTATCCCACTCCACTCGAACACAGCACGGTGGCGGACTGGGATGCGCTGACGGGGGCCAACCTCCGCGCGCCGTATTTCCTCGCGCAGGCCGCGCTGCCGCTGTTGCAGGCACAGGGCGGCAGCATCATCAACATGGTCGATGTCTACGCCGAACGCCCTCGGCCGAATTACGCGATCTACTGTGCGACCAAGGCCGGCCTGGTCGCGCTCACGCGGGCCCTTGCCCGCGAGCTGGCGCCGACGATTCGCGTGAATGCCATCGCACCGGGGGCGATACTCTGGAGCGCAGAGTCAACCGCCGCCGACCAGCAGGCCATCCTTGCCAAGACACCGCTGGCGACGCTGGGGCGCGTGGAGGACATCTCGCGGGCTGTGTGCTACCTGCTCGATGCCCCCTTCGTCACCGGTCAGGTGATGACCGTGGACGGCGGCCGCTCGATCGCCGATTAGCACGGAGTTGGCCGGATGGTCGCGGTCAGGATGCCAGGAACGTGACGCGTCTGACATCGCTTTCGAAGCGACCGTTGGGATACAGGTTGATCCAGCGATAGCCGGGCGCTTCACCGGTCACACGGCCGGATTTTGAGGTGGACTGATAGCCGGTGGCAGGCGTGGACAGGTAGCAAATGCCATGTTCTGCTACCAGAAATTCCTGATGCACGTGACCTGATATCACCAGTTTGACAGTGGGGTGCTGCTCGAGCTGGTGCATGACCTCCCGGTGATTGCAGACCTCCACCGCCACGCCGCGATCCTGATGATCCGGCAAGTTGTAGTGCGTGGCAATCAGCGCCCATTTGTTCGGGTGTTCGCTGATCAACGTGGACAGTCGATGCAGGGCGGCCTCGCTGACCTCAACGCGATCGCCGCCGGGCATCGGCTGATGATCGGCAGCGAGCAGCAGAATGTGCCAGTCGTGCAGCAGGCAATGATCATCCATCGAGATCGGTTGCAGCGGATACACGCGGCGGGCGGCGTCGGGATTGTCGTGGTTGCCCAGCACGCAGTACACCGGCGCGGAAAAGCTCTTCAGCGCGTCTGCAATGAACTGATACGTTTCGGGCTTACCGTCGTGCGCCAGATCGCCCGTGACAAGGATGACATCCGGATTCGG
This sequence comes from Gemmatimonadota bacterium, assembly GCA_947462095.1. Classification (GTDB taxonomy): domain Bacteria; phylum Gemmatimonadota; class Gemmatimonadetes; order Gemmatimonadales; family Gemmatimonadaceae; genus Gemmatimonas. Next base: position 5,261 of record CANHNQ010000049.1, on the reverse strand, counting down.
GTAGTGTTGCCGCACATGCATCACGACCTGAAGAAAACTGTCTCGGGTGTCGATGTCGTTGAACCGCCCGTGCGGCTCTGCGAAGAGATGCAAGTCGGTCAACTGGAGCACCGTGGCGTAATCGCGTGGCGTCATCGGCGCGCAATCGCTTCGCAGCGGGCTCGGGCAAAGAAACCGGCGGGATGGGCGCACCATGCATCGAGCGCCGCGCACTGCCGTGCCAGTTCAGCCTTCGTCAGCCATTGCTGTTCGAGGATCAGGTCACGGTGGTCGGTGGCGAGAAAGGTTTGCCAGTAGTGGCGAATGCCGTCTTTTTCCGTGGCACTGGCAAACATGTCGTAACTGCAGCTGATCGTGATGTCGCGGAAGCCATGGTCGCGCAGTAGCGGCATGTGCTGCGCGCCGAAGTTGATGTTGCCGCCGTGATGCGCAAACACCTTGCTGATGGTATCCCACGTGGCTGCCAACTCAGGAGAGTCGGGGATCATCATGTCGCCGGTGTGGCAGGCATCACGGAAGGCGACGATCCCGTCCGGCTTCAACACGCGCCGGAATTCGGCGACGGCCTGTACCGGGTTTCGCAGGTGATACAGGAGCGCATGGGCAAAGACCACGTCGAACTGACCGTCGGGGTAGGGCAATGCGTACGCTGACCCGGTGATGAACGTGACGTTCGCCGTCGCGCGCTGCCGTTGCAGCAGGCGCGCCTGTTTGATCTGGAGGGTACTGTAGTCCAGCGCGAAGACCTGCCCCGGATGGACCAGGTCGGCGATGTCCAGGGTGATTGAGCCCGGGCCGCACCCGCAGTCCAGTACGGTGAGGCCCGGTCTGAGATGCGGCAACACGAACGCACCCTGCGTAGCCAGCGTGCGCTGTTTGAACTGATCGATGATCAGCGATGAATAGCCGCCGCTGTATTCTGCTCTGGTGGCCATGGGGTGGCGGGACGGGGAATGCGATCGGGGTCGGTCGAGTGAACCACGCGAATTGCCGCGTGGTTTTGAACCACGACGCGAACACACGACCGCACGCCAGCCGCTTACGGATTCGCGATGATCACCGTGCGATTCTTCTTCGTCGCGTTGCTGAACTGCAGATTGTACCCCATCGTCGTGGTGGTGTGGAAGCTCTTGTAGTTCACATTCGCGTCGTTGATGTGCGCGGCGGCATCGACGCCCGGAATGCCGATGTCGTACTGCACGGTGAGGCCGCGCGTCTTGAGATCGTTGGCCACGGCATCGGCCACGAACGGCGAGATGCCGAACGATACGTGATCGATCGAGGCACGCGCCGGCGCGCTCTTGTCGAAGTTGGGGCTGAGCACGTTGCCGCCACGAATGAGCGCGTTGCCGCAGTCGTCGCACATCCACACTTCGTTCTGACTGCCTTCGTCACCCTGCGGCTTCCAGCCAATCAGGGCCTCGTAGAACGCCACTTCGGTCTTGTAGTCGCCCACGCCGAAGGAGATGTGATCGAGCCACGTGGTCTTCCAATTCGTGGCGGCGAACGGCGCGGGCTCGCTCCACGTGATCGCCTTCGCCGACTTCCGCCCCTTGGCATAGCAGCCGTTGGTGAGCACGAGATCGAAGCCCTGCGGGTCCTTCACATGAAACGCCTCGCACCCGGCCGGGCCGCTGTGGTCAGCCACGGGATGGAGTCCCCGCTTCGTGAGCTCGGCTTCGACGGTCTTGGCGTTCCACGGGGCAATGATCCAGGCGTACGAGTCCCACACCACCTGCGGCGGGCGCCGCTGCCCCCGGCCGGCGCCACCGGCGCCACCGGCCGCACCGCCACGGGCCGCCAGCGCCGCACTATCGGCCGCCGAGAGCACGCGCGGTGGCGGCGGGGGCGGCGGGGCGTAGCCACCCATGATCACCACGGTGCCCACATCACCCACGTCCAGCACGGCCTTCGTGCCGTCGTCGCTGCGGAGCGTCCAGTTCATGAGCGCCATGTAAAACGCCGCTTCCTTCTTGTAGTCGACGGCACGCATGGTGAAGTGGTCGAGCCCGGTGGTCTTCCATCCCGTCGCGGCGAACGGCGCCGGCGCGTGCGTCGTGTCGCAGATCGCCGTGTGCTCGTTCGGACGCCCCTTGCAGCTCCCCTGCGCGAACGCGGTGCCCACGGGCACTGACGACAACGCGAGACCGATTGCGCCACAGAGGATGGAGCGGATTAGCGGCGACTGGTGAGCGTCGCCGAGAGGCACGTGGCGCAGTTGGGCCATGATGGGTCACTGGCTGAGAGGATGGGCGGGCGTTTATGGAACGCCGGAGAGGTGCCGCATTGGCATGCCGGTCCCTCTTGGGTGTATACGGCGCGGTCCCCTGCGGCGTTCACCGGTCGGTCCTCGCGAGGTGGGAGATCGTGTCGTATACTCCGCCACCGCGGCATGGGATTCCGCTTCCGACTGCACGAACTCCCCAACCTCCGAGCACCAGCACATGACCAAGAAGGATGACGCTCCCACGCCGAAGCAGGACGAGCAGCCCCTGACGGACGAGCAGCCCCTGACGGACGAGCAGCTCGGGGCCGTTGCCGGTGGTGAACCGGCGTACTGCGGGTCTTGCATGAACCCGTTGCCTTACCACGCCGCCTGGTGCACGAAATGATCACCAGGCGGATCGTCTTCGTCGCGTTGCGGAACGGCAGGTGGTAGCCCGTCGTCGTGGTGATGCTTACGGCTTGGGCCGCGTGGCGCGGTAGGCGGTGATCGCCGTGATCGTGGTGGTCACGCGCAGGTCGGCCACTTTGCGACCGAGCTCCTGCAACCACTGCAGTGACTCGAACTTGATGCCGTTGATCTCCGCCTGACCCGCCTTCACGCGCTGCGCGAAGCGGATGGACTGCGGATCGGCGAGGGCCATCGTGGCGTCGATGCCGAGTTCTTCGTGCAGCCCGCTGGTGCCGGTGCTGGCGCCGATCTTGATCCCTTCGGGAATCTTGAGATCGTTCTGGAGGTACGGCTGCACCACGCTGGTGTGGTTGTAATACTCGGGCACGTGCGTGAAGGACACCTTGTCCGGACTGTCGGCATACACCTTGGTGAGCGAGTCGGCTGCGGTCTGCATGCCGCGCGCGTTTCCGCCGCTGTCGCCGAGATAGTAGATCTCCGTGAAGCCCATGCTGCGCAGGTAGTTGCCCATGTCATACAGCAACGCGGCATAGGTGGCCTGCGACAGCATCGGGCCGGCGCGCCCCGGCTGAATCGTGGGCCCCGCATTGCCGGGTTCGAGCGTGACGAGGGGCGCGACCAGCGTCTTGCCCATCTTCCGCGCGATCATCTCGCCCAGGAGCTTATTGTTGATGTTGTGCTTGTTCATCTGGAGGTTGCCGTCGTTGTTCTCGACGCCTCCGGTCATGATCAGCACCGTCGTGTAGCCATCCTTGATCATGTCGCGGAACTCGGGTTGCGTGAGTTCCTCGAGCCACACGGTGTTGATGCCGTCGATGGTGCGGGGCTTATTCGCCGCCGCCGCCCGCTGAGCCGCTTGTGCCGCGCGGTCGGTCGCACCGGCACCCCCCGTGGCCTGCGCTGAGGCGCTCGATACGGCGCTCGCCGCAAGCAGGGGCATCGTCAACAGCACCATCCACGTGGTTCGCATCACATCTCCGAGGGGTGGGGGCAGTTCGCGCGGGCGAGTGCCGTGTGTATGTCTACGTGGTCATCCGGCACCCGCATCGGTGCGGGACTCGCCGGGCTATCCCTGCAACGACCGGAAAATACTCGCACACCGTGCGCGTCCTCGGTAGGTTGCCACGGTTGGCTCACACGTTGGCTCACACGTTGGCGCGAGGAACGACCATGACGGAGAAGAAGCACGAGCAGCCCGAATCGGACGCAGAGAATCCGTCGCTGACGGATGCGGAGCTGGAGCAGGTTGCGGGTGGCGGTGGCGGGTTGGCCTTTTGCCAAACCCATGGGGATTACAAGCCATGCGCGTACCCTGCTCCGCACAACTATGTCTAGTCTTAGTTCCCTGACGTTCTCGCCGTAACGCCCGGGCGCATGCCGGTGACGTGGTGTGCCCTGGCGGCGATGGCTCGGACTCATGCGCCGCGCACTACCGCATCGCGAGCACGTGCGCCACGAACTGGTCGACCGCGATTTCGGTGCCTTCGAAAAAGCCCGACGTCTTGTTGGTGGCGAGGTCCGCTTCGCTCCGGTGCAGCGCCGTAAACACGTAGCGCGTGCCGGTGCCAGCGGACTCCAGCGTCATGACGGCGGTGATGGGAATGTCGTCAAAGACTGCTGGGCGATAGCCGGGGAAGAGCATGGAGGTCCAGACGAGTCGCTCCAACGGCACCACGTCCAGGAAGCAGCCGAGGTTGGGAATCTCCGGACCGTCTCCCACGGCGATGTCGATGCGGAAGATGCCGCCCGGACGCACGTCCATTTCGGTGCGCACCACACGCCCCCAGCGCTTGGGCATGTACCACTCTTTGAGATGCTCCGGTTTCGTCAACGCGTCCCACACGAGGAGTGTGGGCGCGTCGATGAACCGCTCGATCGCAAAATCCAGTGTCGGATTGACGGTGTACGGCGCGCTCATGATGCGGACTCCTGCGCTGTGAGGTGCATGACGTGTGCGTCGAACCGCGCTCCGGGGCGCGCCGTGCTCTGCGGAACTACTTGGGCGTGACCCGAAACAGTCCGCCTGTGGGGGTGTTCTCGATCATCCACAGGGCGCCGTCCGGTGCCACCGCGATATCGCGAATCTGATGGCCAACGCTCCACCGTTCCGCGGTCGCGGCGCCGCCCTTCTTATCGAAGGTGATGCGATTGACGGTGCGCGAGGCCAACCCGCCGATGAGCGCCGAGCCGTTCCACTGCGGGAACATCTTGCCCTTGTAGAACGTGAGGCTGCCGGGCGCGATGACCGGCGTCCAGTAGATCACCGGCTTCGTGAGCTCGGGGCGCGTGTCGGGGCTCGGGATGGGCACCTGATTGTAGTTCACCGCGTACGACACGAGCGGCCACCCGTAGTTCTTGCCGACTTCCACGAGATTCAACTCGTCGCCACCGCGCGGGCCGTGCTCGACTTCCCACAGGCGACCATCGGGCGCGAACGCCAAGCCGTACGGCGTGCGGAAGCCGGACGCCCACGTTTCCGACGGCGTCAGGTTCTGTCCCGGGAAGGTGTAGGTGAACACCGCCGCCGCCGTTTTCGCCAGCTCCGTGTCGCGCGGCGGGTTGATGATGTCGAGCGTGGCCGAGCCGGTCGTGCCGGCCTGCGGATTGCCGGGCGCGGGTTTGCCGT
>CANHNQ010000048.1 GCA_947462095.1 Gemmatimonadota bacterium | reverse complement strand
GCGCCGGTGGACGCGGCCGGCGGACGACCCGCCGTCCGGGTCGGTGCCGCACCCTTGCTCTGAGCCAACAACGCCTCATCGGAGACCGACGCGAGCTGTCGGTCGATCTTCGCCATCTCGGCTTCCCAGTTGCGATCGCTCATACCAAGTCGGGCTGAAGGTCAGACGGGAGTACTTTCTCGCATCAACGCATAACGCTCGATCTTCTTGTAGAGATTCGACCGGGGCATGTCGAGCGCCCGTGCCGTCTCTGACACATTCCAGTCGAAGGCGCGCAGCTTGGCCAGCAGAAACGCCCGCTCGGCCGCCACCCTGAACGCCTCGAAGGTTGTGCAATCCACGAGGTTCCCCAGCCCCGCCGGCTCGGCCGACCGCTTCCCGACCAGCCGCTCCACATCGGCCGCCGTGATCGTCGAGGCGCTCGCCAGGATCACGAGCCGCTCGACCGTGTTACGCAGTTCGCGCACATTGCCGGGCCAGTCGAGCTCCGAGAGCCGCCCGAGCGCATCATCGGTGATGGCGCGGGCCGGCAGGCCGTCGCGCGCCGCGAACTGCTGCAGAAAGTACACCACCAATAACTCGATATCCTCGCGACGCTCCCGCAGCGGCGGGACGGTGATCGGCACCACATTGAGCCGATAAAACAGATCTTCGCGGAACCGGCCGTGCGCAATTTCGTCTTCGAGGTGCTTGTTCGTGGCCGCCAGCACGCGGACGTCCACCTGAATCGGCTTGCTCCCGCCGATCCGCGTCACCACCCCATCCTGCAGCACGCGCAAGACCTTGGCCTGCGCGCTCAGCGACATGTCGCCGATCTCGTCGAGGAAGAGCGTGCCGCCGTCGGCCTGCTCGAACTTGCCGGCCCGATCGGCGATCGCGCCCGTGAACGAACCCTTCATATGCCCGAACAGTTCGCTCTCGATGAGCTCCGACGGGATCGCCGCGCAGTTCACTTCCACGAACGGCTTCTTTGCCCGCAGTGAGCCGCGATGAATCGCCCGCGCCACGAGCTCCTTACCCGTGCCATTCTCGCCCGTGATCAGGACGCGCGCCGGCGCGCCAGCCACCTTGTCGATGCGCTCGAGCAACGCTCGGATGCCATACGTGCGCCCCACGATTTCATAGCGGGACTCGATGGTTTCGCGCAGCCGCGCATTCTCCTCCGTGAGCAGGCGCGTGGCAAACGCGTTGCGCAGCAGCACCAGCACGCGATCGGTGTCGAGCGGCTTCTCGAGAATGTCGTACGCACCCAGCTGCGTGGCCTCGACCGCCGTCTGAATGGTCGCATGACCGCTGATCATCACGACGGTCGCGTTCGAATCGGCCTGACGCAGACGCTTGAGCACCTCGAGCCCATCCAGCCCCGCCATCTTCACATCCAGGAAGACCAGCTGCGGACGGAAGCTGTCGTAGATCGTGATCCCCTCGGCCCCGCCGGTGGCCGTCTTGACCTCGTAGCCTTCGTACTCGAGCAGCTGACCGAGGGCCTGACGGATACCGGGTTCGTCATCGATTACGAGAATGCGACGGGCGCTCATGGAACCACCGCCTTGTAGAGAGTGACCTTGCCGTTGGCGACCCGCGCGTCGGCGACGACCTTCGGTAACGGTATGGGCAACGCATCCGACGGCAACGCATCCGTTGCCGCGGTCCGACGCAGCGCCCCGATCAGCGCCGGAATCAACCGCGGCGGCACATCGATCCCCTTGATGCGCAGCGCGCGCACGCGGAACTCGGCCAGCCCCGGACGCACGACATCGAGCGTGCCGGCCAGTCGCAGCGTGTCGCGCCCTTCCAGCGCGGCGCCGAGTACACGGCGTAGGGCACCGCCGCCGGCCAGATCACGCAACGCCACCACCGATCGCACCAGCAGTTGCTCATCCACGATTGCGACGTCCAGCGACGATGCCGACGTCGGCAGGGCCGCGGACAGCCCCGCGGCGAGCACGCCGGCAAGCGCAGGCGCGCGCAGCGACACATACGCCGGTCCACGGCGCCGCGCCAGTTGCGCCACGGCGTCTCGACCAGCCGTCCCCGCGGGCGCGAGCGGCGCCCACGCGATGTCCTGCTCCCGCCTCGCTCGTTCGGCGCGACGGACCGAGTCGTTCTCGGCCGCGATGCGCGCGCCTTCGTTGCTGTCGAACCGCTCGCTGGCCGTGGTGGCCGCGTCGGTGACCCGGCTCGCCGCGCCCGATGCCGCGTGCGACAACACGGTCGGCAGGCGGTCGCCGTACAGCCAATAGCCGGCGACGGCACCGACCGCGAGCAGGGTGATACAGCCAACGCGAGAGAGACAGCCCACGGTAGATCGGGAGAGGGGTAGGAGCGGAAGCTACGGCAGACCACCGCACCGCGGCACTGCGCCTCCGTACCCCGATGTGCCGCCGATCGCCCACGATCACCGACTCCTCCAACGACACAGCCCCGACGGCGCGATGCGCCGTCGGGGCTGTGAGGGTGCCGCGTCGGTGCGCGGCGCCCTCCAGCACGACCGGATCGGGTCGCCCACCGCGGGCGCCCCGACCACGTGTCAGTAGTTCGAGAAGAGCAGCTGGTTGGGCGAGCGCGAGCCGGCGCTGGTCACCTTGTTCGACGAGGCGTTGGCCACGAGCGAGTCGCGGACCAACTTCGGCGAAGAGGTCGGCTTGCGCTGCAGGAACAGCGCCGCCACACCCGCCACGTGCGGGGACGCCATGGAGGTGCCGCTGATTGTCGCGGTGGCCGTGGTGCTCGTGTACCACGCCGACGTGATCGACGACCCTGGCGCGAAGATGTCGAGGCAGGAGCCGAAGTTCGAGTACGAGGCACGGGCATCCGAGCTGGCGGTCGCGCCAACGGTGATGGCCGCAGACGCGCGGGCCGGCGAGAAGAAGCACGCGTCGAAGTTGTCGTTGCCAGCCGCCACCACGAAGGTGACGCCCTTGTTGATCGCTGCGGCCACGGCGTCGTCCAGCGCCTTCGAGATGCCCCCGCCCAAGCTCATGTTGGCCACGGCCGGCTTCACCGCGTTGGCCGCCACCCAGTTCACACCGTTGATGACGCCACTGGTCGAGCCGGACCCGTTGCAATCGAGCACGCGCACCGCGATCAGCTGCACACCCTTCGCCACGCCATAGCTGCTCCCGCCGATTGTGCCCGCCACGTGCGTGCCGTGGCCGTTGCAATCAGCCTTCGGCGCTGTGGGCGTGATGGCATCGAACCCCGTGGACGCCCGCGCGCCGAACTCGGTGTGGTTGGGCAGGATCCCGGTGTCCACGATGTACGCGCGCACGCCGGCGCCGGTAGCCGTGTAGGTGTACGACGTGCTCAGTGGCAGGTTCCGCTGATCAAGACGGTCGAGCCCCCACGTGGCCCCGCTCTGCGTGGCAGAGGCGGTCATGACCTGATCTTCTTCCACGAACGCCACGAACGGGCTACGCGCGATCGCCTCGGCAGCCTGCGCCGAGCCGAGCGTGACCGAGAAGCCCTTGAGGGCGGCCTCGTAGACGTTGCCAATGACGCCGCCGTTGACGGCGCTGAGGACGCGGGCAAGCCCCGGCACGTCACGCACGTCGCTCTTCAACACCACGATGTACCGGCCGGCGATCCGCACGTTGGCGCTGGCCGCCAACACCGGCGACGCCGGCTGGGCTTGCTCGGGGGCAACCTCGGGGGCAACAGGCTCGGCGCTTTGGCACGCAGCGAGCAACACGATGGGCGCGGCCAGCGCCAGGCGGCGAAGATGCATGATGAGCAAATTGGCAGGGGAAGAACGGCAGAAACACGCGAGCACTGTGATGACAAACGGATGGGGCTGAAGCTACTGTTCGGTTGCGCGTCGTGCCAGCACGCTGACAACGCGGGCCAGCGCCGTGACAGGGCGAGGCGACGCGGCACCGCACATCGAGCCACGCGCACCACAGCGGCGGCCCAGACGTCCCCCTATCGACGATGCGTGCGGCGCGGGCTGCTGATCGACTTCATGGAGGGCGCGGGTACCACGCGTCGGCAAGAGCCTGCGCGCGCTGTTCTGGTGACAGTGTCGCGCGGATCATGCCGTACTCTCTCCCCATGCTTGCCGCCGCCCCCTCCGCCGCCGTACTCGGCATTGATGCCCTCGACGTACTCGTCGAGGTGCATGTAGCCAATGGGCTACCTCAGTGGACGCTCGTCGGTCTCGCCGCGACGGCAGTGAAGGAAAGCCGCGACCGTGTGCACGCGGCGCTGGCGAATTCAGGATTCACCATTCCTCCACGACGGATCACGGTCAATCTCCAGCCCGGAGACTTACCCAAAACCGGCACCGCTTTCGATCTCCCCATCGCGCTCGCCCTGCTCGCGGCCAGCGGGCAACTCCCGGCGGACTCGCTGCAGCACATCTGCGCGATGGGAGAACTGGGTCTCGATGGACATCTCCGGAGCGTGCGCGGGGTGCTCGCGGTGGCGCGGCATGTGGCTGCGACCAGCGACGCCCTGCTGATCGTTCCGCCGGACAACCTGGCTGAAGCGCTGCGCGTGCCAAGCGCGCGAGCGATGGCGCCACGCACACTCGCGGAACTGGTTGCCGCGCTACGCGACGGCACGGCCCGCAGCGATACACGACCACGACGCACCGAGACGCCCTCGGATGACGCACCGGACCTGGGCGATGTCGTCGGTCAATCACTGGCGGTACGCGCACTCGAAATCGCGGCGGCCGGCTCGCACAATCTGTTGTTGGTGGGGCCACCGGGCGCTGGCAAGACCATGCTCGCTCGCCGCCTCCCGGGCATCCTGCCGCCACTCGATGAACAGGAAGCACTCGAAGTGCTCGCCATCCACTCCGTGGCCGGATTGTTGGGCCCCGAGCAGGTGCCCACCAGTGCCACACCCGCGCGTCCGTTCCGCGCGCCACATCATTCCATCTCCACCGCGGGTCTCGTGGGCGGTGGCGGCTGGCCCCGTCCCGGCGAAGTGAGCCTCGCCCATCGCGGCGTGTTGTTTCTCGACGAGTTGTCGCTCTTTCCGCGACATACGCTCGAGTCGCTACGCCAACCGCTCGAAGACGGCGTCGTGGTCGTCGCGCGCGCCGCGCGTGCCATGCGATTCCCGTCGCGCTTCGCCCTCATCGCCGCCAGCAATCCATGTCCGTGCGGCTACGCCGGCTGCGACGATCGCCACTGCCGATGCTCCGTGGCCGATCTCGAACGCCATCGCGCCAGGCTGTCCGGCCCACTGGCGGATCGCATCGATCTCCACGTGCATGTGCAGCGTGTACCGCCCAGCGACCTCGCCGCGCACACGCCACAGGAGCGATCGGCCGACGTGCGCGCCCGCGTGCTCGCCGCCCGAGAGCGACAACGGGCGCGGTACCTTCACACCGCCGGCACGCAGCCAACGGCAGCCCTCACCAATGCCACGGCCCCCGTGCGCCTCATCGCGCCCGCCGCGAGACTGGAGCCCGACGCCCGCGCCCTGCTCGTGCGCGCCGCCGACAAGCTCGCGCTCAGTGCCCGTGCATATCATCGCGTGCTGCGGGTGGCGCGCACCATCGCCGACCTCGATGACCTCGAGGTGGTGAACCGCCTGCATGTGGGCGAGGCGCTGCGGTATAGGCCGGTCGTGGACGAAACGGCCATCGCAGAACGGCCAACGGCTTAGGAGGCAGGGGGGAGGGTATCAGGGAGGAGGAAGCAGCAGAAGAAACTACTTCCGCCGCACCACTTTCCCCGCTCTGGCCCCCGTCGCCTTCCCACCACTCACCGCCACCACGCCATTCACCACCACCGTCTCGATCCCCACCGGATACTGATGCGGCGCCGCGAACGTGCTCATGTCCTTCACCGTGGCCGCGTTGAACACCACCACATCGGCCACGTTACCCACCTTCAGCACACCACGATCGGTGAGACCGAGTCGCGCGGCCGGCATCTGCGTCATCTTGTGAATCGCCGTCTCGAGCGGCAGTAGGCGCTGGTTGCGCACGTACTCACCCAGCACGCGCGGGAAGGTGCCGTACGCCCGCGGATGCGGGTGGCCGTCACCGGGGCTCGAAATGCGACCATCGCTGGCGATCATCGTGAACGGCGCCACCATGATGCGACGCACGTCCTGCTCATCGAGCACGTGGTAAATCGCGTTGCCACCGCCGTTCAGCATCGCTTCGAGCACCAGCGCGGCGCCGTTCTCGGGGGTGGGAGCGAGCTTTCGCCGAGCGGCCCAATCTTTCAGCGTCTTGCCTTCGAGGCTCTTGTCCCAGGCCACCCGCGAAAACTGCACGCGCGCCAAATCGCCACCACCACGATCGTTCAGGATGTTGTCGATGATGCCGCGCGTGATACTGTCCTTCAGCGCCGGTACGGCCAGCCGCTTCCGAAATTCCGCATCACCACCAGCCATCGCCCAACTCGGCACCAGCACGCCAATCCCCGTATGCGTGGCGGTATACGGATACTGATCCACCATCACGTCGGTGCCGGCCTTTCGGGCGCTGTCCACCATGGCCAGCGTCATCGTGCTCTTGCCCCACATCTGCTGCCCGACCGCCTTGTGGTGGGTGAGCACCACCGGCACGTGTGCACGGCGCCCGATCTCGAGCGCCTCGGCCACACCATCCAGCAGCCCGATGCCTTCCTTGCGCAAATGCGACGTGTAGATGCCGCCGCTGTCGCTCGCCACCTGCGCCAGCGCGATCACTTCCTCGATGTTTGAGTAGGTGCCGGGCAGGTAGAGGAGTCCGGTGCTGAGACCGAACGCCCCCTGCCCCATCGCCGTGGCCACCAGCTGCCGCATGCGCGCGAGCTCTGCGGCATCAGGCGCGCGTGCCGCCATGCCAAGCACCGCGCGACGCACATCGTTGTGCCCCACGAGATACGCCACGTTGATGCCGATCGTCGCCGTGCGCACCGAATCGAGGTACGGCGCCAACGGCAGTGGCGAGCCGCCATCGGGACCACCCAGCGCCAGCGTGACCCCCTGCCGCAACGCGCTTTCCATGAGCGGATACTGCAGGAGCGGCTCGAGGTGCGCGTGCAGGTCGATGAAGCCCGGCGACACCGTTCGCCCGGTGGCATCGATCACTCGCGTCGCACGGGCACGCGTCAACGACGGCGCCATGGCCACGATACGATCCCCGCGGATACCCACGTCCATCCGCTGCGCCGCGCGTCCGGTGCCGTCGAGCACGGAGCCGCCGGCAATCAACAGGTCATAGCGGGCGCTGCCCGGCTGTCCCCTCAGCTGCGCCCCGCCCAGAACCGACGCGAACAGCAGCAGCGCAGCGCGATGTCGTGTCATCACGGGCTTACTGGACGTTCAAGACTTCAACGTCGAAGACGAGCGTTGCATTCGGCGGAATCGGCCCTGATCCCTGCCGGCCGTAGCCCAGCGCCGAACCGATCACCAGGCGACGCTTTCCACCGACCTTCATCCCCACGACGCCCTGATCCCAGCCCGCAATCACCTGTCCGCCGCCGAGCGCGAAGGAAAACGGGCTACCGCCGACGTTGGAGTCAAAGCGGCTGCCGCTGATCAGATAGCCGGAGTAGGTCACGCGGACCGTGCGGCCCACGATCGCCTCGGTACCCGTGCCCACCACGATATCCTGAACGTACAGGTTGTCGCTCTTCTTCGTCATGGCGGCAATGTTCACGCCAAGGGTGGCCGCGTACGTCTCGACCGCGGGATTCGACGGGATGTCAGGGGCGGTGCTATCGGTGCCGCAGGCGCTCATGAAGGACGCTGCTCCAAGGAGGGGGACGAGCACAGCGGCACGCGCCCCTGTAGCCGTACGACGCGTGGCGGATCGCAGAAAATGAAGCATGGGATTGGCGGAGATCGGGTGATGCAGACCGTGCGGCACGGGGAGCGGCCGCTCCGTCGTACCTCGCATACCGGCTAAACATATGCGAGGAACTCGTCGTTGGCGGCCGGGGCGACGGCGTGAGCGGAGCGCACGGCGTGTTTCGTGTTCCCGGGTTGCCGTCAGATCGCCTCACCCGCTTGTCCGGCATCATTGAGATTGCTTCATGTTATATTTTTCAGTTTCAACCGTCATCTTCGGAACGCTCACCCCAGCGAAATGACAGAATCCTGTCATTTTATGCGTGCCTAGTACTCCACTACAGAGTTGTGCAATACCATCCGCGAGAGCGACTGACAGCAGAATCCCCGTCGCCGCGCGACCGCAACTCTAGCCCGGTCGAAGGGCAGCATGTCTGATTTTCGGCCGCTGCATGAGTGGAACGGCCCGCCCGGCGCGCTCGTCGCGTGGCGTCCCACGACGGACACCTGGACGACCGTCCGAAACGCGCCGGTCTCACCGGTGCCCCCCAGCCACGAGCAGGAGCAGCACCTGCGGGCCTACCGCGCCTGCGAACGCCAGCAGTCCGAGATGGCGCGGTTGCTCATCGTCACGTGGCAGGAGCCGGGCGTCTGCGATGTGCGCACCATGACGCAGGTGCTCACTGCGTACCTCCAGCGCCATGACACCTATCACAGCTGGTTTCAGGAACAGGACGACGTCATACAGCGGCGGCTGGTGCAAGAGCCGGGATCGCTCCGCCTCGAGGCCGTCGAACTGGGCATCGCCAGCGCTGACGACTGGCAAGCGCACGTGGCGTCGACACCCTCGCCGTTCGACTGGGACTGTTTCCGCTTCGGGATCATTCAGCGCCCCGATTCGTTCACCTGCTTCGCGAGCATCGATCACCTCCACACCGATGGATCGGTGGCGCCCGTGGTCTGGAATGGCATCCAACGCGAGTACCACGCGCGGGTGAACGGCGATGCGCCGGCGAGCGGGTTGTCGCGTGCCAGCTACCTCGACTACTGCGCAGCCCAGCGCCAGCGAACCGCGATGCTGACGCTCGCCGACCCCGCCGTCGACGGGTGGATTCAGGCGCTCCAGGCCGAAGGTGGCCATTTGCCGCGCACCCCGCTCGACCTCGGCGACGTGCCACAGCGGTCGCCCGCCGAGCACGTCACGATGGATCTTCTCGACGCCCCGGCCGCCGATCGCTTCGACGCGGCCTGCCGCGACGTCGGTGCCCGAGGCCTTGGCGGCGTCCTTGCCTGTACGGCGCTCGCCGAGCGCGCGTTGCTGGGGACACAACGCTTTGGTGCGGTGACCCCGACGACCACGCGAAAGACCGCCGAGCAGTTCCGGATGGCGGGATGGTGCATGGGTGTGGTGCCGATCAGGCTTGACATCGCCGACGCGTCTTTCCGCGAACTCGCCGCCGCCGCGCAACGGTGCTTTGACGAACGACGCCCGCTCGCCGACGTCCCGATTGAGCGGGTGTTCGAACTGGCGCGCGATGTCCCCGGCATCGACCATGCGGGAGGGGGCGCCGTGATGGTTTCGTACATGGACACCAGCCTGCCACCGTTCACGCGAAAGATCACCGGCCCGTGGCACGCGGCGCTGGGCCAAGTCTTCATCAATCCGGGCTTGGCCGGTCAGGTGGCCCTGTGGTTTTTGCGCACCCCGCGTGGGCTCGGTGTTTCGGCGGCGTACCCCGCCACGGCCACCGCCCGCGCCTCCGTGGCGATGTATCTCCACGCCATCCGCGAAGCCTGTCTTCGCGCAACATGACGCAGACCGTATCCGAACCCTCGTTCATCCCATGGATGGATCAGGGGCTCTTTTTGGCGCACGAAGCCGCTGGGCACCACGCGGTGATCCAGGTCGTGTGGCGTTACGGTTCGGGGGTCGATGTCGACGGACTGCAACGGTTCCTCAGCCACCTCGAACACGGGATGCTGTCACGTCTCGTGCAGCCCGCCGTGCTGCCGATGGGGCGTCACCAGTGGGTGCGCGTCGAGCCGTCGCCGAGCACGCTCGCCGTACATGCGCCCCCGATTCCACCGGGCGATCTACGGCGCTGGGCCAACGAGCAGGTGCAGCTGCCCCTCGACCCGGCGCGCGGACCGGGATGGCGGCTCGCCGTGCAGCCACTGACCGACGGCGCCGCGGCCGTGTCGCTCGTCGTGTCGCATTGCCTCGCGGATGGCACCGCCACCATGATGGCGGTGTGCGACGCCGTGGCGGGTACACGCCGTACGCTCCCCTTTCCCGCGCCCGCTCCTGACCAGCGGCTCACGCGCGCCGTCGCGGAGTTGCGGCAATGCGCTCGCGACCTCCCGGCGGCACTGGTCGGCTTGTCGCGGCTCGCCGGAACGGTGCGTCGTGCACCACGCAGCGCGACGCGCGCGACCCCGCGCGTCGCGGCGGCAGCGCGCGCGGGCGCGGACGACGCGCAGCCGCCCCAACAACAGGGCGGTATCGTCGCCCTGCCATCCGTATCCTTTCGCGCGGAGGCATCGGCATGGAAGGCGGCGGCGCGCCGCCGTGGTGTGCACCGTTTCACGCTACTCGCCGCGTTCAGTGCGCACCTGGCGGTGCGCCTGGAGCGCGTGCACGACGGCACGATCACGCTGCTGGTTCCCGTCAACCTCCGGAAAGGTGGCGCCGATCTTGGGGCGAATCAGGTCGCGCTGGCCACGGTGGCTGTCCCCGTGATCGCGCTTCAGGAATCGCTCGCCGATTTTCAGACCACGCTGAACCATGCCGTATCGCGGGCACGGCAGGATGGCGACAGCACGACAGCCCTGCTGCCTCTCGTCCCGTTCATTCCCCGTCGCCTCGTCCCGTCGCTCGGCGAACTGGCGTTCAACAGCGCGTCCCATAAGCCCGTCACCTGTTCGCACATGGGCGTCGTGCCGGACGCCATCTCCCGGATTGATGGCAGCGCTGCGGAGTGGTTTTACTTTCGCGGCGTGGACCGCCATGTGTCGGCCGAGAATCTCGCGCGTCGCGGGGGCGTGGCCACGCTGCTGTCCGGCGTGGTCGGCGACCAGCTGCTGCTCAACGTGATCGCCTATCAACCACGGCTGGTGACGGATTCGCAAAAGCTCGAGCAGATCGTCGCGGAAACGCTGGTAGATGTCGACCTGTCCGATGCGGTGGCGTATGCCTGAAGTCATCCCACAAGGCGGCCCGCGCTGGTTGACCCGCATCACACGGCATCGGCTCACGTTCATGGATCAGGTCGCATTCGAACTGCATCGGCTCACCGGCCGGAACCAGTTGATGCAATGCGTGTGGGTCTACGACACCGAGGTGGATGTCGAGGCGCTGCAGGGCATGTGTGACCGCATCCGGACGATGCGTACGTATCGCCTGATTGAACCGTCAGCGGTGCCCTTCGGCCGCCCACGGTGGGTGCGCGACGACCGATCCCCGCTCCCCGTCCGTATCGGCGAGACCGTGCTGCCGCGCACCGCGCTCATGGCCTGGGCCAATGCGCATGCACGCACGCCGATTGATCCGGCCACCGGCCCCGCCTGGCACGTTGGGCTGCAGCGTTTCAGCGATGGGACCAGCGCCGTCAGCATGGTCACCTCACACGTGCTGTTCGACGGCAAGTTCGCCCTGAACACCGTCCGGCTGGCCATCGCCAAGACCCCGAACGCCTCCTCGTACCGTGCGCGCGGCGAACGCGGTCGTATCGTCGGGTGGTGTGCCGACCTCGGTCAGGCGCTCCTCGATGCACCGCGCACCCTCAAGGCGCTGGGCGCGCTGGCCGCGCTGGTGTTTCCGCGCACGAGGTCCGCCGAACCGGTGGCGTCTGTCGCCACTCCCGTGCCGCCTGCGGACGCCGACCGGGTCGTCGAGATGCCCGCCGCGACCGTCGTCGTTGATCTCGCTCATTGGAACGCGCGCGCCCGTGCCCTGGGCGGTCATTCGCACGCGCTGCTGCTGGCCTTCTGTGCGCGTCTGGCGCTGCATCAGCAGCGCCGCCGCGCCACCGATGGTGCGGTGAGTCTGGTCATCCCGATCGATCAACGTCGCGACGCGGACGACGACCGCGCGCTGGCGATGGGCTTCCGCACCATCACGCTCGACCCGGATGCGGTCACGGACGGCATCGCTCCCGCCCAGAAGGCGCTGATGGCGGCGCTGCGGGCCACGGCACACCAGCAGGATGCGACCGAAGCCCTCTTGCCGGTCGTGCCGTGGATCCCCGGCGCGACGACGGCCACCCTTGTGAATCAGCTCTTCCGGTATGACGAGAATCGTCCCGTGACCTGCTCGAACCTCGGCGAGCTCCCGTCGCAATTGGGGGCGGCCGATGGCACCCCGTGCCGCATGCTGCTGGTACGCGCGGTCGATGTGCAAGTCACGGTCGGCGAACTCGCCCGCACGCAGGGCCACCTGGTCATCATCTCCTCTCGCCACAACGGCGTCCTGAGCCTCTGCATCGAGGCGTATCAGCCTGGCGCCGAGAATTCGGCGGAACAGCTGCGAGACATCGCGATCAAAACGCTTGAGGAGTTCGGACTGAAGGGCACCGTCGAATGTTGAAGAAACCCGCGGTGCGCAGCAGTCGCACCTTTAACGTGGCCAATCGCCTGCCCCTCGAGTACCGCGATAGCGGCAGCTGGAGCACCTCGCCGGGTGGTCTCGTGAGCGCCATGCAGCCGGCCCTGCATCATCTGGACGCCGTGTGGGTCGGGTGGAGCGGCGCGGCGGCGCCGGCGGGGCCGCACGAATCGCGCCCCGCGCCACCGGACGACGCCACGAATCTCGAGCTCATCGAAATCGCGATGACCCGGGCCGAGGTGATCGCGTATTACGAGGGATACTGCAACAGCGCGCTGTGGCCGCTGTATCACGATTCCATCGTCGCTCCGGTGTTCCGCGACGATGACTATCAAACGTATTGCGCGATCAATCTCCGCTTTGCGCAGTGCGTGGCCGACCGAGCGCCGCGTGATGCTTGCGTATGGGTGCACGACTACCATTTGCAATTGGTGCCGCGGTTACTGCGCGTCCTCCGTCCCGACCTGCGCATCGGGTTCTTTCTGCATGTGCCGTTCCCGTCGCGGGAGCACTTCAGCACCTTGCCGCGCGGCGACGACCTCTTGGAGGGATTACTCGGATCTGATCTCCTGGGCTTTCAGACTGCGCAGTCGGTTGAGCGTTTCATGGAGGCCGTTCGCCATCTGCCGAACGTGAAACGGAACGGCGAAGGCCTCGAGGTATCCGACGGCGACGCACGCCATTCAGTCACCGTCGGGGCATTCCCCATCGGTCCGCCGGCCCAGCTCTATGACAAGGCGTCGACGACGCGCGTGATCAGGGATGCCGCGGCGAGTATTCGTGCCGAGTGCGATGAGCCGGAACTGCTGATCTTGGGCGTCGACCGTCTGGATTACACGAAAGGCATCGCACGCCGGATCAAAGCCGTGGGAGCGGTCCTCAAGAGCCCGGAGTTCAGGCACCGTCGTATCCGATGCATACAGGTCGCGACGCCAAGCCGCACGGCACTGAGCACATACCAGGCGCTTCGCCGGACGGTGGAGGACACGCTGCGCACGGTGAACGCCGAACTCGCCGAGCTCGGCCTGGCCCCGATCCAGTACATCTACGAACAGCGCGCCACCGACGAGATCATGGCCCTGTACGTGGCGGCCGATGTCATGCTCGTCACGTCGTTGGCGGATGGCATGAATCTGGTGTGCAAGGAGTACGTGGCGTCGCGCCCGAACAACGATGGGCGGCTGGTGTTGAGCAAAAACACCGGCGCTGCGGCGCAGCTCACCGATGCCTGGCTCGTCGATCCCGAAGACACCGCGGACATTGCGCGCGGTCTCGGTGATGCGCTGCGCGCCACCGCGACGGAAGCCACGCATCGCATGCAGGCGCTGCGTCAGGCGGTGTTTGACTACGATGCCACGCACTGGGCGGACTCGTTTCTCGCGGCCTTGCACAACACGCGATGACGATCGCATCCGCTGATTTGCGCGAACGGCTGACGGCCGTGTGTGCGTCCCCCTATCTGTTGCTGTGCAGCGATTACGATGGGACGCTGGCGCCGATTGCGGCGTCGCCCGATGCAGCCCTCCTCGGAGCCGATTCGGCCACGCTGCTCACGGCACTCGCGCATTCTCCGAACGTCCGCGTGGCGATCATCTCGGGTCGCCCGCTGCATGACCTCCAGCGCCATTCCCGCTTAGAGCCGCCGGTGCTGCTCGTGGGATCACACGGGGCGGAATCGTCGCGCCACGCCGCGGCCGCGCTCACGGATACGCAGGCGTCGGATCTGACGCGCCTGCGCGAGCATGTCGCAGCGATGTGCGCCGGCGTGACGGGCAGTTGGGTGGAGCACAAACCACTCGGCGTGGCCATTCACGTGCGGCAGGCAGACCCGCGGGCGGCCGACGCGCTCCTCTCGGCCCTTCAGCACGGTCCGGCGATGTGGCCCGGTGTCTACGCAACCCCGGGGAAGGCGGTGATGGACCTGTCCATCTCGGCTCGGAACAAGGGACACGCGATCGAGCAACTGCGTAGCGAGTGGGGGACCGAGCCCACCGTGCTCTACTTGGGCGACGACGTCACCGACGAAGCGGCGTTTCGCGTGCTCGGACCGACGGATGTCGGCGTCAAGGTGGGCACCGGCGCCAGTTGCGCCTCACATCGCGTCACGTCGGAGGCCGACGTACCGGCGCTGCTCGCCTTCGTGCATGCGTGCCGGGTCGCCGGTTCCGTCGAATCGCGGAGATAAGCGGCATGGCGTCAGTTGGGCCCGACGTGAGGCTCTGCCCCATGGATCACGCCTCGTTCCTGGGGCTTCGTGCCCTCGGGCGTGGTCCCGTCATCGAGTTCACCTGGGTCTTTGCGGAGCCCGTTGATGTGGACGCGCTCGACGCGCTCAACCGCCGGCTCGCCCTCGGCCTCCTCGGACGCCGCATCCAACGCTCGCCGCTGCCATGGGGGCGCCCGCGCTGGGTGGCGGCTCCAGTGCCGGAACCGGTGACCATGTTGTCGGTGCCGATCCCCGTTGCCCAGATTGCGGCACAACGCAGTGCGCTTGCCGACCTGTCGGTCGACCCGGAGCTCGGTCCCGGTTGGCGCTTGGTGCTGCAGCCGCTCAGCGATGGAGGTTCCGTCCTCTCGCTGCTGGTCTCCCACACAATCGCCGATGGTCTGGCGGTATGCCAAGCGATCGCCGACGCCATTCATCAGCGCCCCGCCACGCATCGGTACCCGCCACCGCGGCGGGGATCGGCCTGGCGTGCGCTCGGCGAGGACCTGCGCGACAGCATCGCCGAGTGGCCGACGGTATGGCGAGCACTGCGAGCACTCGTCCAACAGCGCCACGCGGTCAACCCGGGGACGTCGAACGCAGCACCACAGCCTCCCACGAAGACGACAGCCACCGCCGCACCGGTTCGCGTGCCGCTGGTGCAGGTGGCGCTGGACGCGACATCATTGCTCACGCAGTCGACGACGCTGCGTGTCAACATCAATACGCTGGTCGCGTATCTCGCCGTGCGGTTGGCGGTTCGTCTGGGGCGCGTCGACGCCGATGGGCAGGTCACGCTGGTGCAGCCGGTGAGTGACCGGCGCCCGGGAGACCTCCGTGGAAATGCGTTGCGTGCCCTACGTGTGAAGGTCGCCCCCGCCGCGCCGGTCGATGGGGCCCCCGTGCTGCGAGCCTTGGACCGCACCCTGCGCCGGGAGCTGTTTGCCACGCTGCGCAACAACGATCCCCTGGCACTCCTGCTGCCGCTCATTCCCTACGTGCCGCTCTGGCTGGCGCGACGGATGGAAAGCGTCGTGCTCGGTACCGACCGTCCCGTGGGATGCTCCAATGGCGGAGAACTCGACCCCGTCACCATACGGCCGCTGGGTATTCGCGCCACGCAACTGTACATGTCGATGCTCGAGCGGCACACGATGGCATCCATCGCGCAGGTCGGAGGCATGTTGTTGTTGGGCTGTGGCATCGTTGAGGGTAGTGCCCGCGTGACGATTCAAGCCTGGTCCACCAACGAGACACCGTCGCCCGACGCGCTGGCAGAGCACCTCCGCCTCGCGTTGCAGGACTGCGGTCTTGTCGGCCAGATCGAATGAGGACGACGACGCCCTAAGCCGTGGCGTCGGTCCAATCGGGGACCCGTGGATCCGATGACCGACGGGCGCGGTTACGACGCGTCGCGCAGTCGCTGCACCGTGGTACGGAACGCCGGACGTGCCCACGCCAACAGCGCGATGGCCAGCGTCATGCCGACCACCGACGACAACGACAGTGAGTACCGCAGCGCCAGCGGATCCCGAAACACACTATCCGTGAGCAGCGCCACGGCGGTCGGCCCCAGCGCTCCCGAGAGCAGATTCACCACCAATTGATACAGCGCGCTCCCCTGCCCGCGCATGCGTGGCGGCATGGCCTCGGCGATGGCGGCGTTTGCGGCCCCCCACGGCATCGCCGCAAAGATGTTCACCGGCACGAGCATCGCGGCCGCCACCATCGGTGATGGCATGAGCGGATACAGCCCCGCGAAGATCAGCATGCCAAGCGCGCCGAGTATCCCCACGCGTAGTGGCGCATCCACGTGACCTCGCTTGGCCCAGGCATCCGTGAGCCGACCGCCGAGCATCACGCCGAGTGGTCCGACCGTGAACGTCAGCACGCCCTGCAGGGTGCCAGCCTCCTGCACCGTCCAAGCGTGCGTGCGAATCAGAAACGTCGCGAGCCAGGCGCCGACGCCGTAGTTCACAGAAGCCGAACACGCGAATCCGAGCGAGAGCGCCCCAATGGTTCGCGCGTTCGCGCGCACATACGCAATCACCTCGGCGAACGGGACCTGCGACGAGGGATTCCGCGGCACCGCCTCAGCGCTCACCACGCGCGGCTCGCGCATGGTCAGCGCGAGCAACGCGACCAGCAGTCCGGGCAAACCCACCGCGAAGAACACCAGTTGCCAGGGATACACCTCCCCGATCAGCGGCAGCAGCACCAGGCCCGGCTTGTCGACACGACCGACCACGTACGCACCGAGCGCGTAGGCCACGCCGGATCCGAGGAACGTGCCCATCATGTACGTGCTCATCGCCACCCCGAGACGATTGCGCGGGAACTGGTCGGCAATGATCGAGACCGCAGCGGGGCCAAGCGTCGCTTCACCGGCGCCAACGCCGATCCGGGCAAGGAATAGATGGCCGTAGCTGCGAGCGGTGCCGGTGACCATCGTCATCACGCTCCAAACAGCCGCCCCCAGCGCCACGATACGCGGACGATGGCCTCGGTCCACCCACCGGCCGATCGGCAACCCCAGTAACGAGTAGAACACAACAAAACCCAGCCCCATGAGAAGGCTGACCTGTGTGTCCGTAACCTGGAGGTCACGTTTGATCGGCTCGACGAGCAACGAGAGGATCTGACGATCCACGAAGCCGGAGACATTAGCGATCGTGAGGATCGCAACGGCATACCAAGCCTGCGCCGGCGTCACCAGGCGCGCGTCGGCCGAGGGGCGTTCCGTCGATTCGGGGCGAAGGGGCGTAGTCACCATTGAAAGCTGCACGCACGCCGTGGGATTTGCACGTCGAACCTGCGCCGGTCGGCAATAGATTTCGGAATGTCCGACGCGACCACTCGTCCCTCAGCACGGCTCTGGCCGGCGCCGCAGTTCGTGCCGGCCCCGAGCAACGCACCGTCGGCGTTCACGCTCGCGCGGGTGGAGGTGCCACCGGTACTCGCGAGCGATACTGGCCTGTGGCTCCCGGCACTGATCGCCGCCGAGCGACTGCATCCCGGCGAGGGGGCGCTCGTGGAGGCGATGCCTCCCGGCCGGCGCGCCACCTTCGTGGCCGGCCGCCTCGCGATGCGGGCGGCGCTTGGTGCAGCCCTCGCGGAGCAGCCCCGCCACGACGCCCCGATCCTCCGCTCGACGCGCGGGGCCCCGGTGTTGCCGTCGTCCGTGGCTGGTTCGGTCAGCCACAAGCACGACGCCGCACTCGCGCTGATGTCACCGCGCGGCATCGTGCCTGACGGTGCCTCGATGCACGTTGGCGTAGACCTCGAGCATCGCCCCACCGCGCGCGACATCGCACGACCGTCGATTGCACGGCGTATCCTCACCGCACCCGAGCTCGATGCGCTATCGGCGTTCGATCAGGATCCATTGGCGCAACGCGAACGCGTGATTCTCTCGTTTGCGATCAAGGAAGCCGTGTACAAGGCGATCGACCCCACGGTGCAACGGTATGTCCGGTTCACCGAAGTCGCACTGCAGTTCACCGAGAGCGGTACGGTGTCGGTGTCACTGCTGCTGCCAGAACTGCGGCGCCGCGACGCGACAGTGCACGCGCACTATACGCTCGACGACCGCTGGATTGTGGCAACGGCCGTGGCGACGATCGGGATCGGCGTGCGCTAAACGCGCACACCACCGGACGCGCTACCCGACCCGTCGCGCCACATGCTGCGCGATCCCTCCGAAGAGGTGACGGTGCACGCTCACCACCTCGAACCCTTCGCGCCGCAGCAGCGCCGAGAACTCGTCGGCCGTCATGAAATCGCGGATGCTGCGCGCGATGTAGCCGTACACGATCGGATCCCGGTGCCATAGCCATCCCACCACGTTGCCGGCCACGGCGAGGTACCAGAGGAAGAGCGCGCGCCACGGGGGGAATGCGGGACGGTAGAAATCGAGCGTGACCAGCGCGCCCCCCGGCCGCAGCACGCGCGCCATTTCGCGTACGCACGGAACGGGGTCGGGCACGTTGCGCACGCCGTAGCTGGCGCTCACGACATCGAGGCTCGCATCGTCCTGCGGCAGCGCCATCATGTCGCCCACCATCGGCGTCACGCGCGAGGCGACGTCGGCGTCGGTCGTCCGCAACCGTTCGCGCGCGGCGTCGATCATGCGCGGCGAGGCGTCGAGTGCCGCGACCGTTGCCTGTGGCAACGCGCGGGCGAGCTGCGCCGCCACATCGCCCGTACCGCTGGCCAGATCGAGCACGCGACGGGCCGCCGGGGCGACGGCAATCACCGCCGCGATCGCCCGGCGCTTCCATCCGGCGTCCATCCCCAGCGAAAACAGTTTCGTGAACGCGTCGTAGCGCGGGGCGATGATATCGAACATCGGCGTCACGAACGCCTGCTTCCGCGACGGATCGGCGAGATACGCGTCCACATCGAGGGAGCCGAGCTTGCATTCAGGCGAACCGGTCGGCGGCGTCATGCAGTCCAGGCGGAGGTATATTTCACGGATGACGTCACCAGCGCGTTCTCCTCGCGGCAGCATCAGCGTCAGCACACTGGCCCTCGTGCTGGTGGCACTCGCCTGCACCGTGCTGGTGGCCAAGCGGGCAACGGCGGAAAGGGATGTCGTGAATCTACTGGTCGATCACGGCGTCGTGGCCGGTACCGACACCGCCCCCGCCAGCGCGCCCACGGCTAAGCAGGCCATTGGCCGTATCACGGTGACGGCCCTGAATGGCAAGGTGATTCCGCTACACACCAAGGGCGAACCGGCCATTCTCATGATCAGCTCGCGCACCTGCAGCTGGTGCAAGCGCGCGCTCAAGGATCTGGGCGTGATGGCGGCCGGGCGCCCGTTGCCTCGCCTCAAGGTGCTGACGCTCGAAGGGGCCGGCGAAGGCGTGGCCATGCTCGCCCAGGAGCAACTCACCGGAGCCCAACTCATCGGCCCCGCCGGTGGCCGTGATCGAGAACGGCTCACCGTGCGGTACCCCGGCACGCCCACCTTCGTGGCCATCGACCGGAACGGCCGCGTGGTCCGTACGCTCCCCGGGTATCCGATTCCCGACGAGATGAAGCACTGGTACGCCGTGATGGTCGGCGATCAGGACGTCCCGTAGCCGAGCGTCGCTACGCGAGCGTGGCCAGCCGTTTCCGGTCGAGGGTGACCAGAACCGCGCACAGCGTGATCGTGACGGCTGACACCACGCACCACGAGCAGAAGCCCTTCAGCACGATGAATTCGCCGTACTTGAGGCGCAGCGTGAACAGCACGGCCGGCCAGATCAGCACCTGCATCAGCGTATTCGGCCACGACTCGTCTTCGTACCGCGACATGGTGCCGATCATGGAGACCGCGAACAGCAGCGCGTAGCCCACCGTGCCGATCAGTGCCACGTCGACGCCCAGAAACCAGCCGTAGCGGCTCCCCTGGACGTACTCGCACCCGCCGGCGCTGCTGCAGCCGAGCGAGCCGGTGAGGCCAAGCTTCCAAAGGTGCAGATAGAGCGCGACCAGCCCGGAGATGAGGCTGCCCAACGCGATGCCCATGCGCTGTGTCACGTGAAACCGGAGACCGAGGAAAAGGAGACCGAACGACCGGGAGACTCTACCGCATAAGATGCCCTGCCCGTACCTTCGCGCGCCATGACGCCTTCTTCGAACGACCGGTCGGCCCAGATCGCCGCCACCCGCATCCTCGCGCGTACCCGATGGCGGGTCGCCGCGGCCCTGACCCTGCTCATGATCGGGGTCTACTTCGGCTTCATTCTGCTGGTCGCCTATCGCCCGGCCATGCTCGGCGGGCTCGTGAGCGACGGCCTGTCGCTCGGCATTGTGCTCGGCGCCCTCGTCATCGTCTCCGCCTGGGTGCTCACGATGCTCTACGTGCAGTGGGCCAACCGGGTCTACGATCCCGCCCTCGCCGCGCTCCGTGCCATGCCAGGCTCCGACACCGCCGCCCGCGGACCGCAGGGAGGCGCCCGATGACGCTCGGCACTCCGGATCCAGTGGCGATCGGCTTCTTCGCCGTCTTCATCGCCATCACCCTCGGTATCACCTATTGGGCGGCCCGTCGCACCCAGACCGCTGACCACTTCTACGCGGCCGGCCGTTCCGTGACCGCCGGCCAGAACGGCTTCGCGCTCGCCGGCGACTACATGAGCGCCGCATCCTTCCTGGGCATCGCGGGGCTGGTCTCGACCAGCGGCTTCGATGGGCTGATCTACTCCACTGGCTGGCTGGTGGGATGGCCCGTGGTGCTGTTCCTGATCGCCGAACCGCTGCGCAATCTCGGCCAGTACACCTTCGCCGATGTGGTGGCCTCGCGGCTCGATCCGATGCCCGTGCGGATCAGCGCGACGTTCGGCTCATTGGCCACGATCGCCTTCTATCTCATTGCGCAGATGGTCGGCGCCGGCAGTCTCATCCGCCTGCTGTTCGGCATTCCGTATGAGACGGCGGTGGTCATCGTGGGCTGCGCCATGATGGCCTATGTGCTCTTCGGCGGGATGCTGGCCACGACCTGGGTCCAGATCGTGAAGGCGGTGCTGCTGCTCGGTGGCGCGGCCACATTGGCCATGATGGTGCTGGCCAAGTTCGGCTTCGACCCGCGCGCGCTGTTTGCCGCCGCGGCGGCCAAGTACGGCGCCGGCGTACTGGCCCCCGGCAAACTGGTCAGCAACCCGCTCGATGCCATCTCGCTGGGCATGGCGCTCATGTTCGGGACGGCAGGGCTGCCGCATATCCTGATGCGCTTCTACACCGTACCCGATGCCCGCACAGCGCGACGCTCGGTGTTCATCGCCACGGGACTGATCGGTCTCTTTTACTTGATGACCTTCGTGCTCGGCTTTGGCGCGATGGTGCTCGTAACCCCCGAGGCCATCAAGTCGATTGACGCAGGCGGCAACATGGCGGCACCGATGCTCGCCGAAATGCTCGGCGGACGCGCGTTCCTCGGCTTTATCGCCGCCGTCGCCTTTGCGACCATTCTGGCGGTCGTTGCCGGCCTCGCCTTGTCAGGGGCGGCAGCGATTTCGCACGACATCTGGGCCAGCGTGATCCGCAAAGGCCACCCCAAACCGGGCGAAGAGATCAAGGTGGCGCGCATCGCCACCATCGTTCTGGCGCTCGTCGCGATGGCCCTCGGCATCGCCTTCAAGGGACAAAACGTCGCCTTCATGGTCGGGCTCGCCTTCGCCATCGCCGCCAGCGCGAACTTTCCCGCGCTCGTGCTCAGCGTCTTCTGGCGCCGCACCACCACCGCCGGCGCCGCCAGCAGCATGATCGTCGGGGCGACGTCCACCCTCGTGCTCATCGCCCTCTCGCCCGCCGTGCAGGTCGACCTGCTGCACCACGCCACCGCGATCTTCCCGCTCAAGAATCCGGCACTGGTCACCATTCCGCTGTCGTTCGCCACCGGCGTGCTGGTGTCGCTGATCCGTCCCGATCCAGCCAGCGAAGCCCGGCACGAGGCGATCGAAACACGCCTGCTGCTCGGCGCTGAGTGATCGAAGCGGCAGAACTTGCCGCACCGGCCTAGGCGGGATCACCCGCCTGGGCCCGGTCGATCAGACCGGAAAAGTCTTCCGGCGTCCGCGGCCGACCGAGCGCGGACCACCCTGAGTGAACACCCGTAAAGACAGCCAGAACAACACCTTACAGACAAACACGTGCCCCGCGCAGCCATCGGGCTGCACCGTGATCGATCGGCGGCACGCCGGTTGCGTAAGTGATGCATGCCACACGTTCGGTGCCACGTGCGGCGGGAATTCCCTCAAACCGATGTCGGTGGCGGAATCCCACGAAGCATCAACCCCTCCTGTACATGTTCGATCGTCTCGCTCTTCGTCCCCCGTTCTGGGGCGCGATCACGCTCCTTTCCCTCGCGACCGCCGGCTTATCGGTTGGCTCCTCGTTCGAGGTCGTACCTCGCGTTGTGAATGCGGTACCGTGGCTGTCGGTCGCCGCGCTCATGCTTGCGATCGGAGGGTGGCAACTGCTGCAGCACGAGCGGCGCCAGCGCATGCAGGAGGAGAAATCGCTGCGCGAGCGTGTCCGCCGCCTGCAAGACGCCATGCAGTCGAACTTGGACGGGATGTTCCTGCTGCGCGCGGTTCGGACGACGGCGGGCGAGATCACCGATTTTGAAATCGCCGACGTGAACAGCAGTGGCGCCGCCACACTGTACCGCACGCGTGCACAGCTCGTGGGTTCTCGCATGCGTACGGCGCTCCCGACGCCGATGGCCGAGATGCTCTTCGCGCGCTACGTCGATGCGATCACGCGGCGCACCGCCGTCGTCGAGGAGTTTCGCGTGAACCGCCGCGTCGTGTCCGCCAGCTGGCTGTTTCATCAGGCGACGCCGACCGCCGATGGGCTGGCCGTGACCGTCCGCGACGTCTCGGTGCGGAAACGCGATGAGCTGTGCCTCCAGAAGGCGTGTCTGACCGACGAGCTCACGCGACTGTACAACCGTCGCGGCTTCATGACCCTCGCCGAACAGCACCTGCGACTCGCGCGGCGGCAGGGCAAGGACGTCGTGGTGATGTACATCGACATGGACGACTTCAAGCAGCTTAACGACCGCCATGGCCACGCCACCGGCGACAGGGCCCTCATGGCTGTGTCGCGCCTCCTCGAGGGCACGGTGCGCGACTGCGACGTCGTTGCGCGGATGGGCGGCGATGAATTCACCATCCTCGCGCTCGATGCCGACGTGATGGGAGCCCGAGCCATCCAGAAGCGTCTCGACGAACGCCTGGCCCTGCTCAACGCTTCGGGCGAGTTGCCGATGCCGCTGTCGCTGACGGTGGGACATACCCGCGTCCGTCCGACCGACAGCTCGTCGGTCAGCGAGTTGCTGGCACGCGCCGATCAGCTCATGTACGCCCGCAAGCGTCGTCGGCAGCTCACGAACATAGCGGCCGCGCGCCACCGCGAACGGGCGCCGCAGCGTACGCCGCGACGCCTGCCGCGCCTGACGCCGGTGCCGGTGCCAACCGAGGTCGCCGCCATCGCGCGCGCCGCCGCGATGGCGCTCCCGAGTGCCGCCACACCAATGTCCCATATCAGACCGGCCGTCGCCGGCGCGTTTCTGCCCGCGCACCCGGCCTGAGCGACACGGCGCAGGCGCACGTTTCCTCGGCGGCACGTATCTCCTCGGCGCTTGCCCCCATGGGGGCGGGCGCCGAGGTTCTTTGCATGACATTCCGCGCAGTGAATCCGGCGACCGGCGTCGCCTTACACGAGTTCCCGCCGCTCGCGCCCGCCGAACGCGAGGCGCTCATCAGCCGCGTGCATCGCGAGCAGCAGCAGTGGCGTCACACCACGCCGGCGCAGCGGGG
>CANHNQ010000047.1 GCA_947462095.1 Gemmatimonadota bacterium | reverse complement strand
GTACACGCAGCAGCTCACGCTGCCCGGCACGGCCCTCAGCACCTGGGACCGCATGGGCTACGACCCGTCCAGCGACAACGGCGCGCAGCAGTGGCGCGACGTGTACTGGTCGCTGGGCCAGAACCTCGTTGACATGACCAACCTGGCCGAAGCCGAGCAGCGCTGGGACCTGCTCGGTGTCGCCAAGGTGCTCAAGGCGTGGGGCTGGCAGGTCACGACCGACCTCCACGGCGAGATCATCGTCAAGGAAGCGATCGACCAGTCGAAGTTCAGCTTCGGCTACGATTCGCAGGAATACGCGTACCAGGAGATCCTGAAGCTGCTCAACGAGGCGATCACGAACCTGCAGCGCACCGATGGCGCCGTCGATCAGGCGTATCTGGCCCGTACCGACAAGATCTACAACGGTGACCGCACCAAGTGGCTCAAGCTGGCGTATGGCATGAAGGCGCTCTGCCTCAACCATTACTCCCGCAAGGCGTCGTATAAGCCGGCCGACGTCATCGCCGCCGTCAACCTGTCGTTCACCAGCGGCGCCGACGACGCCCTGCTCAAGTACCCGGGCACCCAGAACGACGACATCAATTTCTGGGGACGGACGCGGGCCAACTTCAACGCGTATCGCCAGACGCAGTTTGTGGTCGGCCTGATGAACGGCACGCAGTTCAGCGGCGCAGTGGACCCGCGTATGAGCCGTATGCTGTCACCGTCACCCGACGGCCTGTACCGTGGCCTCGACGTGAACGTGGTCGGCTTCGGGGCGCTCACCACGGCCCAGCAGCCGAACAACGTGTACGGCTACGCCGGCACCGGCGGGCTCGCGCTCCCCGGCCGCTACATCTTCGATGACAAGGCAAAGCTGCCGCTCATGACGTACTCGCAGCTGCAGTTCATCAAGGCCGAGGCGGCGTACAAGATGGGCGACCTGGCGACGGCCCTTGGGGCCTACACCGCCGGCGTGTCGTCGCACATCGACTTCGTGAACGCCCGCAATCTCGACAATGGGCAGGCGCCCACGCAGATCTCGGCCGCCGAGAAGGCGGCGTTCCTGGCCAGCCCGTCCATCATCCCGACCTCGCCGGCTGGGCTCTCCCTCACCCGCATCATGTCGCAGAAGTACATCGCGCAGTGGGGATGGGGACACAACGAGATCTGGATGGACATGCGGCGCTACAACTACACGGATATCGATCCGGCCAGCGGTGTGCAGGTGTTCCCCGGCTTCACGCCGCCGACCAGCCTGTATCCCGACAATGGCGGCAAGATCGTGCACCGCATCCGTCCGCGCTTCAATTCGGAGTACGTGTGGAACCGTCCGGGTCTCGAGGCCATCGGTGGTCTCGCGCTCGACTACCACACGAAGCCCCTCTGGATCACTCAACCGTAATCAGCGATGAACACATTCAGATCGATCGCGATGCTGCTGTGCGCCGTCGCGCTCACCGCGTGTGAGAAGAACGCCGTCCAGGACATCACCGGCTCGCTCCCCGGGTCGCGCATCAAGTTCTTCAACTTCGGCACGAACGCGCCGGCGGTGAATTTCTACGCCAACGACAGCAAGATCACGGCGATCACCTCGGCCACCGGCGTGGAAGCGGTGACCGGCGTGTCGTCCGGCGGCGTGGGCTCCGGCGGTTTCTACTCGGCGATCCAGCCCGGATCCTATACCTTCACGGGGAAGATCGCGGCCGCCGTGGACAAGGACCTCGTGGTGTCACGCGCCACCGCCACGCTGGTGGACGGCAAGGCCTACTCGTTCTACATCAGCGGCATCTACGACGCGACGGCGAAGACCGCCGAGGCGTTCGTGGTGGAAGACCCGTTCGTGGACACGCTGGACTACACGGTGGCCTACGTGCGGTTCGTCAACGCGATTCCCAACGCCAATCCGATGACGTTGTACGCGAAGAACTCCACCACCGCCGTTGAGGCCCCCGTTGGCGGCGCGGTGGCGTACAAGGCCGGTGGCGCCTTTGTCGCGCTGCCGGGGGCGGTGTATGACCTCAGCACGCGCTACGCCGGCTCGGCGACCAACGTGATCACGCGGACCGCCGTGTCCTTCTCGGCCGGTAAGGTTTACACCATCAGCGCGCGTGGCGACATCACCGTCGTCTCCACCACGCTGGCCACGCGACCGCAGCTGGACAACACGGCGAACCGGTAACGTCGCCGCGCGTGAGGCACCATGCAGGTCAAAAGGCCCCCGGTATGCACCGGGGGCCTTTTGTTGTCAGCGCACCGCGCCGCGCCGTCAGCGTGCTGGCGCGCGCCGCAATGCCTTCCCCGCCGTCCGGCCGGTCGCGGTGCCACCCTCGAACACCAGCACGCCATTCACCCACACCGACGCGATACCGGTCGCCTGCGCCTGCGGTGTGTCGAAACTGGCGTGATCGGTGACCGCGGCCGGGTCGAAGAGCACCAGATCGGCGAAGTATCCCGGCGCGATCACGCCCCGCTGCGCGATGCCGACGTTCGCGGCCGACAGGCTCGTCATTTTGCGCACGGCCTCCTCGGTGCTGAACAGCGACCGGTCACGCACGTAGGGACCCAGCACCTTCGGAAAGCTGCCGAAGCCGCGCGGATGCAATCCGCTCGACAGCCCGTCGCTGCACACGTTGGTGAACGGCCATCGGATCAGCGTGGCCACATCGGCATCATCCATCCCTTTGGCGATGATCCCTGCCCCCGGACCGCCCGGTTCTGCCAGCAGATCCATCATCGTGCGCCCCGGCGATCGTCCGCGCAATGCGGCCACCTGCGCCAGCGTCTGGCCGCGGTACTCAGGATGTCCGTCTACCCGATTGAACAGAATGTCGTCGGCGGTATTGAGATGCGCGAGAATGAACGCCGTTTCCGCGCTGTCGGCAAAGTTCCGCTTCGGATACAGCACGCCGAGGTTGGCCTGCCACTGCAGATACGGATAGATGTCGGCGGTGATCTGCACACCCTCGGCGCGCGCGCGATCGAGCACCCGGATCACGCTGTCCGCCTGCCCCCACAAGTCGCGCATGCCGAGCTTGATGTGCGACACCTGCACCGGCATGCGATTCACGCGACCGATGGTGATGATCTCGCGTAGCGCGGGCCAGAAGTCGCGGTCCTCGCTGCGCATGTGGCTGATATACCGGCCACCGGCCGCACCGGCCACCTTCGCCAGCGCGAGCACTTCGGCCTCGGATGCGTAGATGCCCGGGTCATACTCCAACCCGGTGGAGAGCCCGAGCGCACCCGCCTGCATCTCCGCGCGCAGCAGTTGCTCCATCCGCGCCTGCTCACGCGCCGTCGCCCGACGCTCGTACTTGGCCCCGAGCACGGCTTCCCGGATCGCACCATGACCGGCATACGACGCCACGTTCACCGCCACCGGCTGCGTGTCGAGCCGCGCGAACAGCGCGCGAAGATTCATCCCGCCGCCATCTTGCCCGACCACGATGGTGGTCACGCCCTGGCTCACCATCGCCTTCGCATCGCGCGCCGAAAACAACCCGCGGTCGTGATGACTGTGCGTGTCGATGAAGCCCGGCGCAATCGCCAGCCCGCGTGCATCGACGATACGATCACCCGCCGCCGGCGTCAGTTGCCCGACGGCCACGATGCGATCGCCAATCACGCGCACATCGCCGCGCACGCCGGGGGTGCCGCGTCCGTCGATCACCAGCGCGTTGCGAATGAGCGTGGCCGCCGGGGCCGGCTGCGCGACCACACCGACGGCCGTCAAGCTTGCTGCGGCCGCCAGCACGGCCAGGAGTCGCGTGGAGTGGTTCATGACCGTGGAGTATTCGCCGCGCTCACGGGCCACGCAACCGCGGCTGGGTCACGGAGGCCGTGCGCGTCCTCCGCAGATCACGCGACATCACGGAATCGGCTTGGGTGCGCCACCCGAGCGCAGAAAGTCGATCGCCATGTTCGTCATCGCACGCACACCGATGGGCAACGCGCGGTCGTCGCCCTGAAACAGCGGCGAGTGATTGCTCGCCACCGTCTTCGGATCAAGATTCGGCGGCGTGACGCTGAGGTTGAAGAAGAAGCCGGGCGCGAGCTCGGAGAAGCGCGAGAAATCCTCGCCGGCCATCGTGACCTCCCCTTCCATGGCACCGGCCGCCCCCGCCACGCGCTTGAGCGTGGGATAGAACTTGGCGACCATCGCATCGCTGTTCACCGAGCTGGGATAGCCGATGTCCACGATCACATCCGCCGTGGCCCCGTGCGCCTCCGCGATGTTGGTGGCGATCCGCTTCATGCGCTCGTGAATCGTTTTCCGCGCCTCGGCATCAAACGCGCGGATCGTGCCGATCATCCACACCGAATCGGGGATGATGTTCTCGCGCAGTCCCCCGTGAATCGCACCCACGGTCACCACCGCCGGCGCCTTCGACAAGTCGAGCTGCCGCGACACGATCGTCTGCAGCGCCGTCACGATCTCCGCGCTCACCACGATCGGATCGACCGTGTTCGAGGGCATCGCGCCGTGCCCCTGACGGCCATGCACCACGATGCGCCAGCCGTCGGCGCTGGCCGAGATGGCACCGGCACGATAGCGCATGGCACCGAGCGGCCCGGGTCCGACGTGCAAGCCGAACACGCCATCGACGCCCTTCATCACGCCGGCGTCGATCATCGGCTGCGCCCCACCGCGCGGCGGCACTTCTTCGGCCGGCTGAAAGAGAAACTTCACCGTGCCCGGGAGCCGATCCTTGAGCCCAGCCAGCACTTCCGCCGTGCCCATCAGCATGGCCGTGTGCATGTCGTGGCCGCAGGCGTGCATGACCCCCGTTTCCTGCCCGTTGTACACCGTGCGCACCGTGGACTTGAACGGTACGTCCACCAGTTCGGTCACCGGCAGCGCGTCCATGTCGGCGCGCAATGCGACCGTGGGGCCGGGCTTGCCACCCTTGAGAATCCCCACCACGCCGGGGATGCCGCCCACGTTCTCCTGCACCTCCATCCCCAGCGCCTTGAGATGCGCCGCCACCAGCGCCGCCGTGCGCTTTTCCGCGTAGCCCAACTCGGGATGCTGGTGAATGTCGTGACGCCACGCGGTGACCTTGTCGGCGATCGCCGCCGTGCGACGATCGATGTCAGCCGCCAGCGCCGGATCGGCGACGACCGGTTGCGCGCGCAGGGAGGGCGCGACGCTCAGCGTCGCGGAGAGCAGTACGGTGGCGAACACACGGGGAGAGCGCATGGCAGGACTCGGGGCAAAAAACGCGTGAGACGCGAAGGGCGAACGATGGAAAAGATGGGGGACGATTCACGTTTTCGCTGCCCCCGTTCATTCGGGGGGATAGGCTGGCACATCCGGGGCCCGCCGACAGCTCGACGCGCCCGAACGGTTACATTCTCGATCATCCGCGTCGCAGCACTGTGCGGCGGACGGGTCGCTGCGACCATCACCGCGCCGGGGAAGACCGCATGCATCATCCGCCTGAACAGTCGAGGGCATCCGGCTCTGGCCGCCTGGCGCGTGCCGCCGGCTACACGGCCAGCATGACCGCACTGTGCTTGCTCGTGGTACTCGTCGGAAACCTTGCGCTCGGGCCGGTTCATGGCGTGAGGAACGAGGCGGCGTGCGAGCGCGCCTACGCCGAGGCACGAACCCGCACCGACTCGATCTCGGCGCAACTCCTGTCGTTCCCCGACCCCGCCGGGCGCGGGGTGACGCGTCGCTGCGGCGAACTTCACGCCGCCACCGTGGATGCACCTGGTCGCTGACGGCCCCGCTTCCGATTCACCCGCGAACAGCCCTGTGCCGTTGCGCTCGCGCTACCGCGAGAGCAGCCGCTTCAACAATTCAGGCATCGCGTGCAGCTGATCGATGTGATCCGGCGCCGTTGTGCCGGCGAATCCCAACACGCGGAAGTGTCCCGCGTGCACCTCGCTCAACTGCTGCATGCCGCGCGGTCCCCACTTGAGTACTGGCGTCCGGCGCAGCCCCAGCGCGGCAATGGTCCAGTCAGCCGTCTCGGTGGTACTGGCGTACGTGCCCGGAAAGATCTCCGAGTGCGCGATCAGCATGCGTTTGTCGCCGCGCGCCGCGGCCCGCGCGAACGCGGTCAGCGACTGAAGATTCATCGAATCGAGCGTACCACCGGCGGCCAGCACCTGCCCCTCAGGCACATACGAGGTGTGCATGCCATCCAGCAGCAGAACCGCATCGACCCGCGCCAGATGACCGGGTTCGCGCAGGATCGCGCGCACCGCACCATGGCCGGCCGAGAAGCCGACGAGCGTTACGCGTGCGATGCGCGATGGCCGACCCGTGACCGTCGACACCTCGCGCGTGACGGCGGCCAGCAACGTGTCGAATACCATCGGATCGGTGAAGCTCCGATCGTAGATGCCCGATCCCGCGCCGAGGGTGAGCGCCACGGCCACCGTGCGAGATCCGAGCGATGCGACCGCCTGCTGGGGCAGCCACGACGCGCCATGAAAGTGAATCACGACGTCGAACGCGTCGCGCGAGCCGACCCGCTCGGGGACCCACAGGTCGACCGGCTTGGCCCCGGGTCCGGAGAACGAGCGCGCGGTACCGCCGAGTGCCCGCGGCGCCAGTCGCCCGTGCGACCGAGTAGACTCCAGCATGGGTGACGGATTCTGCGCCGCCGGCGCCGGTGCGGGCGGCGGCGTACCAACGCCCTGTGTCCACGCGGGCGCAATCGGCCACAGAAGCGCCACGATGCCAACACGGGCAGCTAGCCGCCGCCCCACGCCGTTCACGGGCTTCCCGACCCACTCCATGGACTCTCCATGCCAACGTTCGTGAGCGCATAATGCGGTACGGAAAATCTACCGACGATGTGGGCCGCCGGGACTTTCTCAAGCAACTGGCCGTGGCCGCGCCGCTGGTGTGGGCCGCTCCCGCTGGCATCGCCCCGCGCGAGCGTCACCGACATGACGCCGGGCGTGCGCGTGTGGCGGACGAACTGGCCGCCGATCTCGTGATCATCGGCGGCGGTCTCGGAGGGTGTGCCGCCGCGCTGGCGGCATCGCGTCGTGGGCTTCGCGTGATCATGACCGAGGAAACCGATTGGATTGGCGGACAGCTCACCCAGCAGGCGGTACCGCCGGATGAGAACGCGTGGATCGAGACTATCGGTGGCACACGAAGCTACCTGGCGCTGCGATCCGGCATGCGCGACTACTATCGCACGCAGACGCCGCTCGGTGCGCAGGCCAAAGCCAATCCCCGCCTCAATCCCGGCAACTGCTGGGTGTCGCGCGTCGGCTGCGAACCACGCGTCGCACTGGCCGTGATCGAAGCGATGCTCGCACCGTACGTTGAGCGCGGACAGCTGCGCATCCTCCGGCATCACACGCCGGTTGCCGCCGATCTGCACCGGGACCGTGTACAGGCCGTGCATGTGCGGCATCGCGATTCCACGCGCGACCTCATTCTCCGCGCCCCATACTTTGCCGATGCCACCGAACTCGGCGACCTGCTGCCGCTCACCGCGACGGAGTACATCACGGGTGCCGAATCGGTCGCACAGACCGGCGAGCCCCACGCCAAGCGCGATGCAGAGCCCGACAACGTACAGGCGTTCACGATGTGCTTCGCCCTCGAGCATCGATCGGGTGAGCACCATGTGATCGATCGGCCACCCGACTATGCGACCTGGCGCGATCTGGCGATTCCGGCCGCCGACGGGGTGACCTATCGCCTGCTGAGCTTTGACGAACCGGCAAACCGGCGCATCGGCTTCGATCCGGAGCGTCGCACCGGGTATTGGTCGTACCGTCGCGTGATCGACCGCGACCTGTTCGTACCACAACCGGCCGACGATGCACGGTACCGACACGACGTGAGCATCGTAAACTGGGGGCAGAACGACTACTCGTTCGGATCCCTTTTCGACGTCAGCACCGCCACGGCGCAGCAGCACATGGCGCGGGCGAAAGCGCAGAGCATGTCCCTGCTGTACTGGCTGCAGACCGAAGCCCCACGCCCCGACGGCGGCGCCGGCTGGCCGGGCCTGCGCCTCCGCCCGGATGTCATGGGCACCGACGACGGCTTCGCGAAGTATCCGTACATCCGCGAAAGCCGTCGCATCGCCGCCGAGTTTACCGTGTGTGAGCAGCACGTGACGGCCGACGCTCGACCCGGCGCAACCCACGCGGCCGACTTCCCCGACAGCGTGGGTATTGGCCACTACAGCATGGATCTGCACCGGACAACGCGCGGCGACTACGGGCGCTACGGTGCCACCCTGCCCTTTCAGATTCCGCTCGGTGCGTTGCTGCCACGACGCGTGGAGAACCTGCTCCCGGCGTGTAAGAACCTCGGGGTGACGCATCTCACGAACGGCTGCTACCGGTTGCATCCCATCGAGTGGAACATCGGCGAAAGCATCGGCGCGCTCGTGGCGTTCTGCCTCGCACGCCGCCGCACGCCGCGCGCCGTCCGTGCGCAGGCTGGGCTGCTGCAGGATTTTCAGCGCGAACTCGAGCACGATGGTGTTCCGCGGCACTGGCCACGCGACCTGCCTCGATAGTCGCCCGGTTTTCCGTTATCGTTCGCTCCCATGAGACTCACACACGCTCTGTATCTGGTGTCGGCCGCCGCCGGGATGCTTCTGGCCAACGAGGCCCACGCGCAGGATGCGCGCACCGTCATCCTCCGCTTCCGCAAGGCGGGCGACACCGTCGCCATTCGCAACGCCCAGATCACCATCGATCACACGATCGATGCCGGCATGACCGACTCGCTCGGCATCGTGCGCATCCCCGACCTCGAGGACGGCGGACACATCGTCGAGGCGGTCGCGCGCGGCTATCAGGCCTTCTTCGACCGGTTTACGAGCGGCCCAGGCGTCGCGATGCCGATCGACCTCGAGATTCTGGCGGGGGTGGCGGCATCCAAGCCCAAGGGTGTCACCACGGCGCTCACCCAAGCGGGCTTCAACGCGCGTCGCGCCAAGGCGCAGGGCAAGTTCTTCACGCTCGCACAGCTCAAGGCGGCTGACGGACGTCCGCTCGCCAATCTGCTCAAGGTGAACGCCGGCGCGCTCATCGGCGCGGGACCGAACGGCGAATCGTTTCTCGCCGCGCGCGGCAACGCGACCTGCTACGCGGCCGTCATCCGCGACGGGCTGCGCGTGTATCCGTTCGAGAATGTCACGCCGCCCGACCTCGATAAGATCTTCACCGACGATCTGGCGGCCGTGGAGCTGTACGCGGTCGCGCCCGCTGAACTGAAAGAGGCAGGGAGCTGCGGCGCGCTGGTGCTCTGGCGCCGATAGCGATCGCATGCGCGATCGCATACGCGGCAGAAACACCAAGGGCGCCCCTCGTGAGAAGGGCGCCCTTGGTCGTTCACGACGCGCGGTGTCGGCTTACTTCGACGCCGCCGCCAACCGCCGGATCTCACCGACCATCGTCTTCACGCGCGCGCCGTCCTTGGCGCCGGCGACGTCCTTGTCCACCTGCACCGCGAGCGCGTTGAGTGCCGTCGCGCGTGCCAGGCCGGACTTCATTTCCGCCGCATCGAGTGCCGCGTAAATCGCCGTCGTACGATCGGACGCGAGGCCGTTGCCGCGCACCAGCTGATCGAGGTACGAGCGCACCACCACGAACGCCGCCGGCCACGTCATCTTCGGCTGGCTCTGCGGGTTGTAATCCGTGAAGGTGACCAGCTTTGCGGCCGCGATCTCGTTCGCCGACAGCTGCGCACTCGGCGTGAGTTCGAGGATGTCCATGCCGCGATCGAGCTCGGACGAGAAGATGAGGCCGTTCCAGTAGTACGCGCCCCATGAGCCGCCGATCGTATTGCTGCGCGGACGCGCACCGGGCGCGGCGGCCGCCGCGGCCGCGGCGGGGACATCCACCGGCTGCGGCTGATCGATCGGACCGCGATCGAAGTAGCCGATTTCGAACGCCTTGTCCGGGTCGGTGAAGTCCATGATGTTCACGCCGCCCTGATACCAGCCCTGCACATACAGGTCGCGTCCCGGCACCGGGATGATGCCACCATTGTGCGACACGCAGTTCTCTTCGGCCGTCTGCGCCGACGGCAGCTTGAAGTACGCGCGCTGATTCTGCTTCTTCTTCGCGTCGAGCGAGATGACCGTGTTGCCGCCCAGCTCGATCATGCTGGACGCCTGACACATCGGGCCCGTGCCGCCGCCCCATTCGTCGGTCTGAATGAGCTTCTTGCCGTCGTTGCTGAACGCCGCCGTGTGCCGACCCTGATAATTGTTCGTGTCGGCGAGGGCACTGATGCGGAACGGCTTCTCGGGGTTCGAAATGTCCACGAGAATGGAGTGCGTCGAGCAGGACGCGGCCAGCAGATTCAACGCCGGATACGCCGTCACGTCATGACAGTTGCGCGGTCCCGTGGGCATGGTCGGATCAGCCACCGGGCGGGCGCGACCCGCCGCGCGACGCGCGTCGGTCGGCGCGCAGAAGCGCATGCACTCACTCGCCCCGTCCAAGCCGGTGAACACGCGCGCGCCGGGAATCACCTTGGCCTGCTCCGGACGATCGAGCTGCACCTTGATGATGTCGAGCTGGAAGAGCGAGTTCGTGGGATCGGCGGGATCGGTGCCGTTCTTGCACCCGGCCAGCTCCGTCTCGGGCCGCGCCGCCTGCTGGCCCGACACGT
This sequence comes from Gemmatimonadota bacterium, assembly GCA_947462095.1. GTDB lineage: Bacteria > Gemmatimonadota > Gemmatimonadetes > Gemmatimonadales > Gemmatimonadaceae > Gemmatimonas. Next base: position 13,356 of record CANHNQ010000047.1, on the reverse strand, counting down.
AGATGTAAATCGTGCGCGGATCGGTCGGGCTGGGCACGATCGTGTGCGTGTGCGAACCTTTGCACGTCTGCACGTTCTTCACGAGCTTGGGCGCCTTCGGATTGGACACGTCGAAGATACGCACGCCGGCCATGTGATCCTTCGGATCCTGCACGCCGCCGCTCCCGCAATCGTTGCGGTTGCCCGCCCCCTCGGCGGAGATGAACAGCAGGTTGCCATAGATCGACGGGTCACCCTGCGAGGTGATGCACTGCACCACGGCCGTCATCGTGGGCTTGGCGGGATCCGTGATGTCCCAGATCGAGAAGCCGGCGAAGTTGGCCTGGTAGACGTAGTGCGTACCAAAGGCGAGGTCGGAGTTGACGAACGTCAGGCCGCGCACGGTGTCGAACTGGGCCGGCTTCGGCGTGAACGACAGCAGCTTCATGTTGCTCGCCGCGACGCCCGCGTCCAATCGACCCGGTTTCAGGTTATTCCGGGGATCTGACTTGCTCGGGTACGTCTGCGCCGACGCGAGCGTCGGGACGACGGCGGCCGCGACCAGCAGGATCAAGCCACGCATAACGCGCATCAGGTCTCACTCCAGGGGTGGGGGGGGAAGGCAGAACGCCGGATGGCGCGGTCTACCCGGTTTACTTCGGGGGGAGCTTGGCGAGCAGGATTCGCATGATGCCGATCTCGGCGGTCTGCGCACTCACGACGTCGTTGGCGAACGTGTTGGCGTCCACTTCCTGACCGGCGCCTTTCACCTTGAACAAGTCGTCGACCATCTTGATGGCGCCCTCGTGGTGCTTGATCATGCCAACGAGGAAGGCGCGATCGAAGGCGACGCCCTTCGACTTGTCGAGCGCCGCGATTTCCTCGTCCGTCAGCATGCCGTCCATCCGCATGTTGTGCCACGAGGCGGTGTCGGGTGCAAACTGGCCGTACCGCTGGAGCCAGTGCTGCATGATCTGAATCTCGGGCACCTGCGACTGATCGATCTTCCGCGACAACTTGAGCACCTGCGGATTGGCGCCGTTCTTTTCCGCCAGGCGCGACATCACGATCGCTTGCGCATGGTGGGCAATCATCCCCTGCATGAACTCGACGTCGGCCTTCGTGTAGAGCGCGCCGTTCGGGATGACGATCTCGGGGCCCATGTGGTGCATGCTGTGGTCCATCCCCGCCTGAGCGGATGCGGACGCCGAGGCGCCGACCAGCAGGGACAGGACCGCGAGGGTGACGATCGGACGGCGGACCATCATGGCGTGTGTGCTCCGGGAGGGTGCCGGCGCGGGGAGCGCGCCGGGGGACGAGGTGGCCGTTTCAAAGGCCTGCCCCACGATACGATGTACGCACGCGCCGCACTAGACGTTCGGCGTAAACCCGTCCCCTGACGTCCCCGGGGGCTAGCGCCCCCGGCGCCGCAGGAACGACACGCCGTCCATTTCGCGTGCCACCGCGGCCGGCACCGCGATGCGCAGGTGCTGCAGGATCGAGGGCACGATGTCCACGATGGCCGGTGTGCCGCGCGTGAAGCGGGCGTCGAGCCGTGGCTGATTGGTCGCGATCCACGTGGTGCGCTCCCGGGCGGACTGCCCGCCGTGATCCCGGCCCGTGCGCGCATCACGCCCGTGATCGGTCGTCACGACCATCATCCAGTCCTCTCCCAGCGCCTGGCGCTTCTTGACCGCCGCCCAGATGCGCCCCACCCGCGCATCCGCCTGCTGCACCGCGGTACGGAACGCCTCGCTGTCACCGTAAGCGTGCGCCACGTCGTCGGTGTGCTCCAGATACACCCATGACAGGTCGGGCCCCTCGGCCGCGATGTACTCCGCGGCCTCGGTGGCAACGCGCTCGTCGATGGCCTGGATGTATCGCGACGCCCGATCGTGCGGAAAGGCCACCGTATCCCGTTCGAAACCATCCGCCGTATGGTCGAGCCGGACGTCGCCCGCGCCTGGACGCCCTTCGCCCACGAGCACCGTGCGGTTGTCGAGCCAGGTGGAGAACAGCGCCGTCTTCCGCGACGGGTCAACCGACTCCACGATGCGGAACACGTTCCAGTAGGCGTAATTGGGCGACTGGTTGTAGTTCCCCCACACATTGTGCTTGTTCGCCCAGGTTGCCGTGAGCAAGCTCATGTAGCCGGGCGCGGAGATCGTGGGCGTCTCCGTGCGACCACCCTGCTTGCCACCCACGTAGGCGCGCGCGTATCCACCCGCCGCCGCGATCTCATCGATCATCGGCGTGGCCACCTGTTCGATCACATCGGCCGGGATGCCATCGAGCAGAATGAACACGGCCTTGTGCGGGACCGGCGCCGTCCTCCCCACGGGGAGACGGCAGGCCGACAGCAGCGTGAGGCCAAGGAGAACGGGAAGAAGGGTGCGCATGGGGTTTAAATTTACCAAGATCCATTCCACCTGACGCCTCCATCGCCGCGTGACGCTTCTTTCCTGCTCCAATATCGGTATCTCCTTCGGAGCCACCGAACTCCTCAAAGACATCACCTTCACCGTCGCCGAAGGCGAGCGGTGGGGGATCATCGGACGCAATGGCGCGGGAAAGACGTCGATCTTCGGCGTCATCACCGGCGACATCCAGCCCACCGTCGGCGCCGTTGCCCGGAAGCCGGGACTCCGCCACGCCCTCCTCGATCAGCACCGGGCCTTCGAGGGCGCCACGACGGTCTGGCAGGCCGGCGCCGCCGCGTGGCGTGAGGTCATCGCCCTCGAGCAACGCATCGCCGACCAGGCGATGGCCCTCGGGGAGCTGGGCGACAAGTGCACCGACGAGATGCTCGAGAAGTTCGGGCATGACCAGGAGCGCTTCGCCGACCTTGGTGGCTACGTGTACCACGCGCGTGTGGACGCCGTGTTGCAGGGGCTCGGCTTCGATGCTGAGGAGTCGAAAACGCGGCTCGTCTCCACCCTCTCCGGTGGGGAGCGCGGACGTGTGGGGCTCGCGGCGCAGCTGATTGCCCCCGCCGACCTGCTGATGCTCGACGAACCCACCAATCACCTCGACCTCGACACCACCACCTGGCTGCAGGAGTGGCTCAAGGAGTGCGACGAAACCGTGCTCGTGGTGTCGCACGATCGTGCCTTCATGGACGCCGTGTGTACCAACATCCTGCACATCGAGGCGAAGACGAGCGAAGCGTACAAGGGGAACTACAGTCAGTTCGTGCCGCAGCGCGCCGAACGTCGCCTCACGCGCGAACGTGAAGTGGAGAAGCAGCGCGCGTACGTGAAGAAGGAAGAGGAGTACATCCGGCGGAATCTGGCCGGCGTCAACTCGTTTCAGGCCAAGGGCAAGCGCAAGCGGCTCGAGCGCCTGCCACGCCTCGCGCCCCCGGTGGGCGATCCGGCCGCGATGTCGCTCGAGTTCAAGATCGCCGAGCGCGGCGGCGACCAAGTGGTGTCCATCAACGAGCTGCGCGTGGAGGTCCCGGGGCGCGTGCTCGTGAGCGACTTCACCGCCACGCTGCGGCGCAACGATTTCATCGCGCTGGTGGGCCCCAACGGCGCCGGCAAGTCGACGTTCATCTCCACGATGCTGGGTGATCTTGAACCCGCCAGCGGCGAGGCGCGCGTGGGCAGTTCGATCACACCGGCGTGGTTCCGGCAGGACCTGGCCGACCTTCCGCTGAAGTTGTCGCTGTCGGACGCCATTCAGGCGCAGCGGCCACTCTGGAGCCGCGGCAACATCCAGAATCACCTCGGCGCCTTCGGCTTCAGTGGCGACGAAGTGTTCCGCGAAATCCGCACCCTCAGCGGCGGCGAGCGGGCCCGCATGGCGTTGGCCCTCATGACGCTCACGGGCGCCAACCTGCTGGTGCTCGACGAACCCACCAACCACCTCGACGTCGAGAACATCGAGGTGCTCGAAGATGCACTCGACGAGTTCGACGGCACCGTGCTGTTGGTCAGCCACGACCGCGCGTTCTTGCGTCAGGTGGCCACGCGCGTGTGGTGGTTCAACGGCACGCGCCTGATGGACTTCGACGGCCCGTTTGACGACTGGGAGGCCGATCGCGCGCGTCGCGCGAAATAGCCCGCGGCGCATGTGTCGCGGCCACGCCGCGGGGCGCCACCAGGCGGGAAGACGCTAGGGATTCCCGCGCGGGGTTTCGATCACGATCGGAACGCGCCCGGACTGCGCCGCCGACGCGCGCGAGGCACGTGACGGAACCGCCCGCACGAGCAGCGCGCGCTTCGCAAAGGCGGCCGGCGACACGCGCCGCACCATGTTCGTCACACGCGTTCCCGACACGAGCGTCGTGACCTCCACATCCACCGGTCTCAGCGACGTGAGGCCCACATGCACCGGCATGTCGCTCTGCGCATCGTAGCCCGAGCCGGCATCCACCCATCGCGTGGCCAGGAGTTTGCGCGTCCCCGCTGCATACACGCGTACCTCGGCACCGGCCATCGTGGCGCGGCCGTTCGCATCGACCACGCGCACCTGCAGCGATCGTCGCGCCACGGCCGGCGGCAACATGTTGCGCAGGATCGGATGTGACGCCTCCGGACGCGAACCCGCCAGCGCCAGATCGAGCGCCCCGTCGCCATCCACGTCGGCCCACTGCACACCATGACTCGCCGTGAGCGCCAGCAGGTTGTCGGGCGTCACCTCCACGAATCCTGTCGCAGCGGTCGTCGCGGCGCGCACGAACAGATAGTCCCGGAAGCTCTCCGTAGCCGACACCGTGCCGTTCACGTACAAATCCAGCCGGCCGTCGTGATCGATGTCGGCGAAGGCACAGGTATCGTATCGTCCGTCGATCGCCACCCCCCACGTCGTACTCACATCGCGAAACGAGCCGTCGGCCGCCCCCAGAAACAGGCCATTCGATCCGTAGTTGGCCGAGAAGAGATCGGCCACGCCATCGTTGTTCACGTCGGCGACGCACGGCCGCACCGTGCCCTGCGTGGCCACCTTCGCCCCACGCCCACCCCACGCGAGCCCAAGCGACTCCGCGACATCGGTAAAGGTGCCGCCGTCGTTGCGGAAGAAGCCGTTGGCATCGCCATCCTGATTCGCGACGTACACATCGAGATCGCCGTCCTGCTGGTAGTCATACCAGACCGCGCCCACACTCTTCCGCGCATCGGCCAGTCCGACACTCGCAGCGACGTCGACGAACGTGCCACCGCCGTTGCGAAACAGCATGTTCGCGCGATCACGGAACGCCACGAACAGATCGAGGTCGCCGTCGCCATCGACGTCCATGAACGCCGGCTGACGGACCGCGCCGGTCTCCACCGTCAGCCCGCTGACCGCAGTGATATCAGTGAATCGTGCCCCATCGTTGCGGTACAGCCGAAGGACCGGGCCCGCTCCCGGTGTGAATCCCAGCAACAGATCGGGATCACCATCCGCATCGACATCACTCCACGCGGCCGCGCGCGTGGCACGCGCGTCGGCGACTCCAGCCTCGACCGCGATATCGCGGAACGTACCGCCCGTGTTCAGGTACAGCCGGTTGGGTGTGCCGTTGAAGCCCACGAACAGGTCAAGATCGCCATCTTGATCGATGTCGGCGAAGGCATTGGCGAGTGCCCCGCCGGCAGCGAACAGTTCCGGTTGTATCGCCACGAAGCGGGGGCGCGCCGGTTGCGCCGACAACACCCGCGCGATGCGGCTCCGCTGTTGCCCCACGGCCACGCCCGACGCGAATCCCGTCGAACCCACCGCCATCAGCACCACGGCGCCAATCGCGAGGACGCTTCGTTTCCTCATGTCACGCTCCCGTTCACCTCGCTGCCGTGCGCACCGGTGCGTGGGCGCGGCCACGTGGACCTCGGCAACAATAGGGCTGCCGCGCCATCCGGGCTAGACAGCGCACGCCGCCGCTAGCGCCGCCGCCCGCGGGCACGTAGCCTAGGAGAACGCTGCCACCCCTCTCCGGTACCGTCTCAGGAAGGCTGTCGGCGAACTGCTCAGGAAGCACGAATGGCGTCGGCGCCCTGCTGGTGATGGATGGTGATCGCCACGTTGCACAGTGACATCCACTCGTAACCGTCCCCCTCTGTTGCGTACCATCACACGCGGCGCGGCCGCTCGGGCGCTGGGCGCCGTCCTGCTGCTCGGCGTCGGCGCGACGGCGCACGCTCAGCGGGCGGTCGACCTCGACGCCGCCACGATCACGGACATCAACACCGCACTCGATGCGGGCACGCTCACGTCGGTGCAGCTGGTCACGCGGTACCTCGCGCGCATCGCGACGTACGACCAGCGCGGGCCAGCCATCCATGCCGTGATCGCGCGCAATCCGCAGGCGCTCGAGATCGCGCGCGCACTCGACGTGGAACGCAAGACCAAGGGAAGGCGGTCGCCGTTGCACGGGATTCCGATCGTGCTCAAGGACAACTACGACACGCGCGACCTGCCCACGACCGGCGGCTCGGTGCTGTTGGAGGGGTACATCCCGGCGCGCGACGCCGTCCTCGTGCAACGACTGCGTGATGCCGGCGCGATTGTGATCGCCAAGGTCAACATGTCCGAGTTCGCGTCGTCGGGCGCCTACAGTTCTCTCGGCGGGCAGACGCGCAACCCGCACGATCTGGCCTACTCGCCGAGTGGATCGTCGGGGGGCACGGGCGCGGCCATCGCCGCCGCCTTCGCCCAGTTCGGACTCGGCACCGATACCGGCGGCAGCATTCGCGGACCCGCCACGGTGAACGGCATCGTGGCGCTCAAGCCCACGCACGGCCTGCTCAGTCGCACCGGCATTATTCCGCTCGCCTTGTCGTTTGACACTGGTGGCCCCATGGCGCGCAGTGTCACCGACATCGCCATCGCCCTCGGCGCGATGACCGGAGTGGATGCCGCCGACACCGCCACCCGGCGCAGCGAAGGGCACGCCGAGCGCGATTACACCACGTATCTGCAGCCCGATGCGCTCAAGGGGGCACGTATCGGGATTGCGCGCGACTTCACCGGCTTCGACACCGAGGTGGACTGGGTGGTGGAGTCGTCACTGACCGCGATGCGCAAGGCCGGCGCCACGATCGTGGAAGTGCGCTTCCCCAAGTGGATGCTGGAAGCGAAGGACGCCTGGTACACGGCCGTGCGCTTTCCGGAATTCCCGCCGCAGATCGCCGACTATTTGCGCAACACCCCGGCGGCCTACCCGAAGACCCTCGCCGACATGATCGAGCGCAGCCGCGGTCTCTCGTCAATCTCGGCGAACGGCACGGCACCGAACGCCTCGCGCTGGGCGAAGTTCGTGAACGAACTCGCCAGCGGCACCACCGACGACTTCCGTTATCGCTCAGTGCGCGACCATGCGCTGCCGATGATGCGTGCCGTGGTGAACGGCGTGCTGTCGGCCAATCAGCTCGACGCGATCGTGTACCCCACCCAGTCGGTGAAGCCCGAGCGCATTGATGTCACCGGAGGCAGCACCGCACCGGATCCGATGAATATCGCTAACCTCACTGGCTTCCCGGATCTCATCGTGCCGGCCGGGTTCAGTGACAACCGGCTGCCGATCGGGATTTCCTTTCTTGGCACGGCGTGGAGCGAGCCCCGACTCATCGCGCTGGGCTACAGCTTCGAGCAACTCACGCGCGCGCGCCGTCGGCCGGTGACCACGCCGGCGCTGCCGGGTGAGGCGATCGTCCTGCGCTAACGGCTGGCGTCCGGGCGCGGGCCCGTTACCCGTCGCGCAGGAACGCGCCGAGATCACGGCGGAAGCGATCCGCGAAGGCGTAGGTGCGCTGGGGGAAGTGATCCGACCCGACATAGTGCGTCATGTCGAGCGACGGATTCACGGCGTGGATGAGCGCCGCATGTTCATCCACGAACGCGGCCCCCAGCGCCGTGTCGCAGCGAATCAATCGGGTGGGCCGCACAAACGGTTGCGTCGTGTCGAGCGACGCGAACACGTCGCGCATCGGCAGCGCCCAGCACGCCGGATCCTGACGCTGTAACGCGGAGGCGTGGCTCAGGATCTGCCGATGGGCCATATGATCGGCGAAGATACCGCCCGCCGGATGCGGCGTATTGGCGACCGCGGCGTACCACGCATCGAGCGGCGCCTTCGCCTCACGGAGCCGCGTGATCAATCCGATCAGCAGCGCGAAGCGCTGCGGGTACACAGTGCGGTGGAATTCCTCCGGATCTCCGAAGTACCACGCCGGGTCCAGCATCAGCACCGAGTGCACCAGCGGGTGCTCGCGTTGCGCGAGGGCGCCGGCCACCACGCCCCCGAGCGAATGACCCACCACGCGCGTCGGCACGCCGATCGCGGCCAGCGTCGCCTCGGCATCCGAGACATAGTCGGCGATGGAATAGCTGCCGGCTCGTGCCGAATGCCCGTGACCGCGAAAGTCCAGCGCGTACACCCGATAGCGATCGCTCAGCTCGACGGCCCAATCGTACCATACGTCGCGGCTGTTGCTGATCCCGTGCAACAACAGGACCGGCGGCGCATCGGGACGTCCGTACACCGAGGCCGCGAGCGTCAGGCCGGCATGGTCGATCGTGATGTCGTTCATGAGCGTTCGCCACTGCTGAGGGTGAACCTGCAAGCTACGCCGCCCTCCGCCGTATTCCCAGCGGGGGCGGCGTGGGTCATCTTTCCAGCATGACGTCTCGTCGTCCGCTTCGTGTCTTCATGCTCGGCGCCACCGGTACGATCGGTCGTGCCACCGTCCGCGCGCTCGTGCGACACGGCCATGAGGTCGTCTGCTTCGGCCGTCCGCGCCGTGACGCACGAAGCACCACCGCGGCGCCCACCGCAGGCGTGACGGTGCGCGACGGTGATGTCGGGGATCCCGCGTCGATCGCCCGCGATGGATTCATGGGCGAGCGGTTCGACGCGGTCATCTCCTGTATGGCGTCGCGCACCGGTACCCCGCGCGATGCGTGGGCCGTGGATCATCAGGCGCACCTACACGTGCTCGAGGCGGCGAAGCGCGCCGACGTCCCCCAGATGGTGCTGCTCTCCGCCATCTGTGTCCAGAAGCCGCGCTTGGCATTTCAGGAGGCGAAACTGGCCTTCGAGCGGGCGCTCATGACCTCCGGGCTCACGTGGTCCATTGTGCGCCCCACGGCGTTCTTTAAGTCGCTCTCGGGACAAGTGGATCGGGTCAGAGACGGGAAGCCGTTTCTCGTGTTCGGCGACGGCACCCTCACGTCGTGCAAGCCAATCAGCGACGACGATCTCGCGGAATTCCTCGCGGGTTGCCTTACCGATCCCGCGCGGCACAATCGCGTGCTCCCCATCGGCGGCCCCGGCGAAGCACAAACGCCGCGGCAGCAAGGCGAGCAGCTCTTCGCCCTGCTGGGGCGGGAGCCCCGCTTCACGCACGTGCCGGTGGCGCTCCTCGACGCGATCATCGGCATCCTGAGCGTGGCTGGACGCATCGTACCGCTTCTCGCCGACAAGGCGCAGCTGGCACGCATCGGTCGCTACTACGCCACTGAATCGATGCTGGTCTGGGACGATGCCGCCAATCGCTATGACGCGGCCGCCACCCCGTCTACCGGACAGGACACTCTGGCGGAGTTCTTCGCCAAACGACTGCGAGGCGAGGCCACCGACGATCGGGGCGAGCACGCCGTCTTTCAGTGACCAGCGCATCCTCCACGTCACGCGTGGCGGTGATCGGCGCCGGACCGGGAGGGCTCGCCACCGCCCGCTTCCTGCGTGCCGTGGGACGCACGCCGGTGATCATCGAACAGAGCGACGCCATCGGCGGCCAATGGCATCTGGGCGCAGCGCACAGCAGCATCTGGCCCGGCATGCACACGAACACGAGTCGGATTAACACGGCATTCAGCGACATGCCGCACCCGCCGGGCACACCGGTGTATCCGTGTGCCGAAGAAATGGAAGCCTATCTCACGCGCTACGCGGATCGCTTCGAGCTCCTGCACCACGCGCGCTTCCACACGCGCGTGGAGGAGATCGACCCCGCACCCGATGCGCAAGGCTGGATGCTGCGGCTGCGCGATCAACACGGACACACGACCGAGGAGTCGTTCTCGCAGGTCGTCATTGCCACCGGGCGTCATCACCGGCAGGTGATGCCCAGCGTCAACGGGCTCGAGCAGTTCACCGGCGCGGGCGGCGTGTCGCACTCCTCGGCCTATCGTGGCGCCGAACGCTTTCGCGGTCAGCGGGTCGTGATCGCCGGACACAGCATCAGCGCGGTGGAGATTGCGAGTGATCTCGCGATGCAGGGCGCGGCCAGCGTCACCGTCGCGGCGCGCCGCCATCGCTACGTGATGCAGCGGCTGCCGGGTGGCGTTCCGATGGACCATCTCGTGTACACGCGCGCCGCCGGGATGGCGTGGGAAGCCTTGCCGCCGGAAAGCACCGCCGCGTGGCTGAAGGACCTGATCCTCCGCACCACGGGACATCCACACGAGTACGGCGCGCCGATCCACTCCGAGAACGTGCTCGAAGCGGGATTCACGCACTCGCTGGACTATCTCGCGCTGGTGGCCGAGGGGCGCATCGCGACCCGCCCGTGGATCACGCAGGTACAGGGCGATACGGTGCACTTCGCGCACGGCGAGCCGGAGTCGGCTGACGCAATCGTGTGCACCACCGGCTTCGCGCTCGACCTCCCGTTTCTCGGCCCGACGGTGCGCGCCGCGCTGCAACCCGACGCGTCGCACGTCGACCTGCACCACTACACGTTCCACCCCGACCTGCCCGGTCTCGCGTTCGTTGGCCAGTACGAACATGGTGGTCCGTTCTTCGCGACACTCGAGAATCAGGCGCGCTGGGTAGCGTACACCTTCGGCGGTGTACGCCCTCCGCCGACACGCGACGCGATGCGGGCCGGGGTGGCGGTGGCGCAGGCGCGGCGAGGAGCGCCGCACGTGGTGCGGAGTCACATCGTGGCGCGCCTGTTCGCCCGCGAGGCCGGCATCGAGCCGGATCCGGCACAGTGGCCGGAACTGGCGCGCGCGCTGTGGTACGGGCCGCTCTCGCCGGCCTCGTTTCGACTGGTCGGGCCCGATGCCCTGCCCGATGCCGCCGCGCGCATCGTGGCAGATGCGGCGGAATTCGGCGTGGTGACAGATAGCGTTATTCGTGAACACGAACGGGAACAGCTCCGCGCCATCCAAGCGGCCATCGGAACAGCGCGACAACCGTAGCGCCTGCCCCATTCACCGAACCGATGTACGCCGCGCGAGGTGACGTCGGGGCCATCACCGCCACGTCACGCGGGTGGTATCATTCGGGACCGGGATCTCCTGCGGATCACCACTCCCTTCCACGCGCCGCGTTCCCGGATCTCCGCCACGCACGCCATGTCGCCCACTCGTCGCGAAGCCCTCGCGCAACTCAGCGCCCTGCTCGCCATCCCGCTGGTGGGCTGGCCCCGGCGCGCCGACGATCCGCTCGCCGGCACGATCGCACAGTTTCAGGCGGGACGCCTGCACGGTGATTTCTCCGCCGTCGAGGCGACCCGCGAAGCGCTTCGGCGCTGTCGCGCCTGGAACGGCACGTTACGCGCCGTCGATCAACTGACCGATACCGCGCTCGCTGAAGCGCGGGCCTCGGATGCACGTGCCAAGCGTGGCGCCTTGCTCGGTGCGCTCGACGGCGTCCCGCTGTTCGCCAAGTCGATCTACGACATGAAGGGGCTGCCGACCACCGCGTCGAGTGCCGAGTGGGCACGGCTGTTCCCGCTCCCGGCCACGCGTGACGCCCTCGAAGTCCAGCGGCTGCGCGCTGCCGGTGCGGTGCTGCTCGGCAAGACCGCTGCCGACGACTTCGCGTATCGTGGCAATGGTACCAGCTCACTCACGGGACAGGTGCGCAACCCGCACGACCCGGCCGGCCTTCGCACGCCCGGGGGATCGAGCGCTGGATCTGCCGTGGTGGTCGCCTGCGGCATGGCGTTCGCCGCGCTCGGCACCGACGACGGCGGCTCCAATCGCATACCCGCCCAGTTTACCGGCGTGGTCGGCATGAAGCCGTCGTTCGGGCTCGTCCCGCGCACCGGTGTGATTCCCACCTGGCCGTATCTCGACACGCACGGGCCGCTTGCGCGCACCGTGGCCGATGCCGCCTTGATGCTCGACGCCATCGCGGGGCCCGATGCGTCCGACGGCATCGCGGATCGGACGCGCTATACGCGCGGCGCGCTCGGCGCACTCCGTGACGATGCGCTGCAGGGCGCGCGCCTCGGCCTTGTGGAGATGCACGTCCCCCGCACGCAGATGAGTGCGGAATGTCTCGCCGTGTTCGACCGGGCGATCGCCGACTGCACGCGTGCCGGCGCGATCGTCGATACGTTCGCGACACCGGTCCATCGCGCGAATGTGCGGGACCTGTTCGCGGCAGACGCGATCGCTCACGGTCGTGTGGCACCGAACCACAACGCGCCGGCGCCCACCGCGAACGCGCTGCTCCGGTACTTCCGCCGGCACGGCGCGGACGCCGAGCGTAAGGTGCACACTGGACTCGCCGCCTTTCGCGCGTTCTACGATGTCCTGCCCGTTGGGTGGGAGGCGATGAAGGCGCTCATCGCGCAGCCGTACGAAGCAGACGCAGCCAGCCAGTCGTTTGCCCGGTCGCGCGAAAGCGTCGTGGCGCAGCTGGCGGCGGCATTTCGCGCCCAGCAGCTCGACGCCATGGTGTATCCCACGATGCCCTTCGGTGCGCCGGCCGCGACCGATCCGTGGCCCGACGTGCGCACCGCCCTCGGCTACGGCAACTGGCTCGGGCTCCCCGAGGTCTCCGTGCCGGCCGGCTACGGCGCGAACGGCATGCCGGCCGGCAATCTGTCGTTCGTCGGCCTGCCCGGCAGCGATGCACGCCTGCTCGCGTTGGCACACGCGTACGAACAACATTCACACCGGTTCGTGGCGCCGCCTACCCCGGCGTGACCGCGCGTACCGACTCCCCATCCGGCCCATCCATGAAGCGATACGCCTTCGCCCTGTTGCTCGCCGCCGCCACCGGCTGCGCATCGGCCACTCGCGCCCGCAACGCGAACGTTGATGTGCCGGCCAGCGATCCACGACACCGTACCGTCATGGCCGTCGTTGACTCCGCTCTGCACTTCATCAACACCGGCAACATGAGCGGCGTCGCCGACCTCATGATTCCCGAAGCGCAGATGTTTCCCGCGCAGGTGCGTGAAGGCGCCGGTGGCACCTATACCGTACGCACTGTGACCACGCTGCGTACGATGCCCAAGCGGTCGCCCATCCTCGAGCGCGGCTACAATCCCACGGTGCGCGTGTCCGGTACGATCGCCTCGGTGTGGTTGCCGTACGACTTGTGGACCGAGGGGAAGTGGTCGCACTGTGGCGTGGATCTGCTCATGCTGGTGCAGGTCGGTTCGTCGTGGCGCATTGCGAATTTTTCCTTCACCGTCGAGCAGCCGCCGG